>JAZDGK010000203.1:0-6484 GCA_043806955.1 Pseudomonadota bacterium
CGGCACATAGCGATTAAGAGATCTGAGGGCAAGGAAATAAACCATATCCCTGGTGCCGAATTCCGCTGTCTGGATGCCGCGCTGGGTCTTGTATTCCTCGAGCTGCCGGCTGCGGCCGGCGATCTGGTCTCTGATCTCGCGAACGGTTGTCAGGGGGACTCGCAGCCTGAGATCGTAAGGCATGGCGGCACGAACTGCTCCGAGAGCCGGACATCTCCGCCCACTCTCTCGACCCGGGCAAACGGAAGCAGGAGATAGTCACCAAGCTGCTCCCTTTCAGATCCCCAGAAAAGCTTCAGGACCGCATACATCGTCTTGACCTGCCCGTCGGGACCGCCGCAATGAAGGTCCCTGACATCATCGACTTCGACAGGCGCAACATACCTTGTGGATACCTGGGTCAAATTCTCGAGTTTGGAAAGGGTGGTGACGTTTGCTCCGGCGTCGTTCCATTTTTTCAGCCCCACATATATATCCAGAGGCTTGCCGCCCTCAATCCAGCCTTCCTCGAACGAACGGCCCTCCATAACTGCATTTCCCGGAAAAACCGCATAGGTGCCATCGGGGAAGAGAAACTCACCGCGGACCGGATCGAGATTCCGTTGGGCCAGAGCGGCCTTTCGTATCTCTACTCCGTTGACCCCCCAGAAATGGGGCGCCAGAAAGTTGAAGAAAGGCGTCAAACGGGCCTGAAATGACAGATCAGCCATTTGAAAGTGCTGCGGCTGCAAAAACAGCCCCTGATGCCATACTGGAGGTCTCTGGACTTGCATTTATTTCCCTTCCTCCTCTTTGAGATCCCGCATCTCTGTCGGGCCGAGATAGAGTTTGATGTCGAGCGGTGCGGCACTCTTTCTCCGCAATATCAGACTGGTTTCTGCCGGAATGGACATCAGACGCATGACGTTCTTTTGCTCGTAGCCGAAGTACCCGGCAACAATACCGACATATCTCGTACCTTCGGCACGATCGATTGACTCTTCGATTTCCTGCCCGGGTTGAATCACGATCCGCTTCGTACAGACCACACCAGGGTCAAAACGGGTGCATTCCATCAGCCTTTGAATCCCCTCCTTTTCGTCGGCCACCTGGCCGAATGCGTTCGGATCCCGGAGCTGGTACACACAGATGACCAGGGCATGCGGCTTCTTCTGATAGAGATTGAGCTGGGGATCGCCTTTCAGATGAAGCCGGATGGCGTTTTCTTCAAAGCCCACTTCCATCGGCGGAGGCTTAATGGCCTCCTTCTTGACGGATCTGGTGGCCGCACAGGCAGAAATCAACAAGACCACGATCAAGTAACAAACGATCTTAAAGTGTTTCATATCGGCTCCGATAATTCATAGCCACAAAGGACTCAGCGCGGCAAAGCCGCAACCAAAAGAATGTTCTGCCACAGAGCGCACAGAGCACACAGAGCACACAGAGTTTAGAAAGAGTAGGGTGGGCTCTGCCCACCAAAACGACCATCGCGGACTGAGAGCCATCCCGGTCGCCTTTGTGGTGGGCAAAGCCCACCCTACGGGTAACTACGGGTAATGACTTAACATATTAGCATCTCTCGACTTTCGTAACTTGCAGCGTGAAAACTTTAACAAAACTTATACAAACCTAACGCTGATGGTCTCGTAAAAGTCGTCACTCCGGTGAAAACCGGAGTCCAGATCCCCCGTAACTATTTGAATAGACTGGATTCCGGCTGGAGTTTACCCCGTACTTAATACGGGGCTGGAATGACAAAAAGCAGTACTTTTCGACTTTTTGCGAACTCATCAACGTTGGCGGTACATAGAAACTGCTGTTGATCTTTGCTTCCCGAATCGGAAAGTACAAACAAACCCTGTGATCTCTGTGCGCTCTGTGGCAAAAATTCGCATTACGTCTTCGCGTTGTGGTATTGTTCCTGACAGACTCTCTCAAACTCCCGAAGCAGATCGTGATTGAAACGGCCTGATTCAAACCATTCTTTACATTTGGAGTACCTTTCCTTATAGACCTGGAAGAACTCCGCTTTGCGGAGGGGGCCGAATTTGAGCCCTGCAGTCCCCTCTTTCTCTATGGCTGCCGGATCCAGTTCAGCCAGGACCTCTCTTACTCTGGTGGTGGCTGCTTCCTGAAACGCCCGGTGTGCCAAGGAGAAAGTCTCCCGGATCTGCCCGCAGTAGCTTTCCAGAGACTCAGCCGGTCTCTTTCCCTGCAAATGGGAACCGATTATCAGCCTGATCGTCTCAATCTCAGAGTTTTCCCCCAGGAGCATGCCACGGATTCCACCAACTACGTTGTTTATCGCATCGAAAACCGTATTCAACGACTGGGCAAGTTTTTCCAGGAGATCTGCAGACGAGAGTTCGGACAAGGCAAAACTCTTGCCCAGAAACTGCGACAGGAGCTGTGAAACCTCCTTGGCATGATCTGAATCGAGACTGACCCGGCATGCGCCGGCCTTGAACCGGCCGATCAATTCTCCCAGGAAATCCAACCGCTCTGTCAAAGGACGGTCTTGAAGTTGTTCTTCGACATAATGCTCCAGCAGGACTTCAGCCCTGGAAGGATCCGACCTGAAGAGATCCCTGATTTCGCCGGCCAGTGCGTCTGCGGATATTCGGCCGTGCATTTCCTTCATGTCTTATCCTTATTCCGGGATTTCGGTCGAATTATGACTGTCTCGGCCAGCACCGCGTCTCCGGAGACAATATCATAACCCGTATCCTCGTCGGACGACTTCGTCTCCTGATTCGGGGGAGAGTCTGTCTGAACCATTCCTCCATCGGGCCGGGGGTGGCGTACGGCCCCTGACGCGGACAATATCACCGTCTCCCGCATCTCATCGTCGGGACTCGGGGAAGACGGCGCGGGCGAAACCGGTTTTTTTCTCTCCAAGTCCTTGAGCGAGAGTATGACTGTTTCCGCAAGTTCTTCCTCTTGGGGTTCCTGGGGGATTTTTTCTGAAACAGGTTTTGCCTGCCATTTTGCCAGAATCCCGGTCAGGACTTTCTGAATTGCCTCGTCCTCCCGGGCCAGGATTTGATCCGTCACCTCTTCCGGATTCTCAACGAAAAGATTCATTTTGATTTCGGATCTTAACACATTGAGCTCATGACTGACTTTCTCAACCGAGGAAACGGCCCCCTCTTCTTCATTCCCAACGAGTAAACTCCATCCCAGATTCAATGCCTTGTTCCACAGGGGGCCCCAGTTCTTCGAGACGGATTTCTCTTCCGGATTCCAGAAAAGGTTTTCAGGGAGAAAGACCGGTGCGGGAAAGGCCCCTTTCAGCCATTCTGCCTCGTTTGCTTTCTCCAGGAGATCCCCGATGCCGTGGTAGACGGAGGCGACGTTCTGTCTATGGTTGACCAGCAACGTGTAGAACCAGAGCCGTCCTGCGAAATGGGAGCGATTGTCCTTCGCGATACTTGAAAAAAAGCGGTCTTCATCGAGATCGAGGCCAAAGCCGATCGCGTTCACCCTGAAAGTCCACAGGAAAGGCAGCAGGCGCCCGTGTTCGGAAAGTTTCACCCATATTCGGTCCATGGCCGGCTTCACACCCGGACCCCATTCCCCGCCTGAGATAAAGCCCTCCATGAACTCAGCCAAAAAAGAGAGTTTAAGGTAGAAGACCTCTCCAAATTGCATACTGCCGGGGTCGAGGAGTCTGGAGATCTCTCCCTTCGATTCCTTTTCCATGGACCTGATAAAATCGACCCTTCCCAGCTCCCGTCTCGAATTCAGTTCACGGCGGAGATCCTGATAGCTCGCCCCGCCCACGAGAGCTAGAAAATCAGGCGCGCTGAGGGACATGGCCTCAAATATGAGCATGTAGAAAGGATAAAACGAAAAAGGAACTATTCTGAAAAGGCTCTGACTCTCGGGGCCGTAACACTCCTCTCGCCTGAAGCAGTCTGCACATGCAAAGCCGTCCGCCCGGCGACCCCGCTCGACAAGGGTTGCGAAGTCCCTTATCAGGGCCCAGCGATCTCTTACGGTCGGGGGATCGAATTTGTCCTGTTCATAAGTATAGAAATCCGAATTGCCTGCTGCAGCGCAATCAGGACAGTACAGATACCGGTTTAACGATGAGGTGTACGGTTGGAGCCGGTTCACGGCGAGCAGTTCGTCCTCATAGCACTGCTCCAGGGGAGTCCCGCACCTCGGGCACGGAGGGCAGAAAAAGAGCTGTCTGGACTTGCAGAAAAACGCAGGTTGAAACGCTTTCAGCCTTCCGGCCTCGTCGATCTGGTCGGCCAGGATCGTGAAAGAATCCCTTTGGTTTCTCCGCAGGTGACAGGAAAAAGCCCTTTGCCAGGAACGATCGATATCCGGATTGGTCACCGGCGTCAGCTCATCCGGCTTAAGAAATTGCCAGTCCCTCTGGACCAGCAGGAAAACCTTCTTCAGAATGCTGCCTGAGTCCGTCTCGAATTCAGCCCTGAGAAGCCGCGCCAAAGGATCGGAATCGGTTATATCCAGGAACGGCCAAGCCGCTTTTTCCAGAACGGCGGGATCATCGGCAACCAAAGCCACCTTCAGATGCAAACCGCCGGCGCCCCGATTAAGGCAGGAGAGAAAAGGGAACTTCTCGATCTTTTGCATGACCATTTCTCAACCGTTCACTGTTCGCCATTCACCGAAAAAACACTCCTCAGGTCCCTGCGGACAACCGTCAACGGATAACGGTGAACATCTACAAGAGCCACAGCGGAGGAAGCGTTCGTGCCACTCAAACTCCAAAAAGCCAAGGAATCCATCTGAATTTTATCTGGATGAATTTATAGCAGAAAAGTCTTTTGAATAAAAGCTCATTCTTGTAATGAGGACGGCATCGAAGCCGTTGACGCAGGGACACGAAGACGCGCAGACAAGAGATCGACTTCTCCCCGTGTCACCGCGTCCCTGGGAGTTAGCGGGTCTTCTTGCTTGGGAAATCTTTGGGACCAAAGAGCTTGGGTTCTTCTTCCTCTTGTTCCGGTTTCGGTGTGGTTTTGGGGGTTTCCCGCCTGGACCTCGGCATGAAATTCCACAGGTATTCTTCGGGCATAGGCTCGTGGGTCTTCATCAGGCTTTCCGGTATCAGTATTTTATTGCCCACGCAAATACGGTCAGGCCTCAGATTCGGATTCGCTTCGGCCAGCGCCTTCCAGTTTTCGATACTCCCCGTGTACCAGCCGGCGATGATTGAAACCGTTTCTCCGGACCATTTCACCGTATGCACGTGCATCGGTTCCGGCTTCTTTGTCTCGACAGGCTCTTCCTTTTTCTGTCCCGGCAGATAACTGCAGGAACTGCAAAACCAAATCGACACAAAACCTGCCAGACCTATCCGGATCGCTTTCTGGAAAAAAGTTCCCATGATTCTCGTCTCATTTGCCCCTTAGTCGCTGGAGGCGTTGTTGTGCGTCTGTGTTCTTTGGATTGAATTTTACGGCCTTTTCCAGACTGGCCAGGCACTGAGCCTTTTTGCCGAGTTTCTCCTGTATCATGGCAAGGTTGAAGAATGCCTCATCGACATAGGATGGTCTTAGTTCCGCCACCCGCGTGTACATTGCTTCTGCCTTTTGATAATCCCTGGTAACCGCGTATGCGTAACCAAGGTTGAAAAAAGCGTCGGCAAATCGCGGATCCAGTCTTGTAACCTTTTCGTATACCGCTATGGCCTTCTTATGATCCTTGAATCTCACGTACAACAGCCCGAGCTGGAAGTTTCCCTGCACGCTGCCCGGGTCGTATTCCACGGCTTTAAGAAGGAGCGATTTGGCTTTTTGCTGGTTCTTATCGACCACACTAAGCGCCAGACCCTGGAGAGCCTGTGAATAAGACCTGCCTATTTTATCCTTGAGACCGGGATTTTTGGCAAGGGATTTTTCGAAGAGTTTCACGGCCTCCGAAAAGCGGTCCTTTCTCAGCGCTGAAACGGCTGCTTCAACCTCAGGGATGGATTCTGTCTCCGAGACCTTCTTCTCCTCCGGAACCGCCCCGGGCGCTCCATCAGGCGCTGGTTTCTCTCTGGTCGTCAGCGCAAAAACCAGGACAAGTACGCCCAAAACCGCGGCAAAGGCTCCATAGAGGATACCGCGCCGTCTTTCTTTCGTCTCCGGCGCCGGGGAAGCAACTTCCATCTTCTCCGGCTTTCTTGCGGGCCGAGACGGTTCCGGTTCGGCCTTGGGCTGCACGATACGTTCAGGTTCGGGCTGCGGCTGAGCTTGGAGTTTCGGCTCAGGTTGTGGCTCAGGTCTCGGCGGCCCCGGTTCAGCCTGCCGTTCTTCCGGAGCATGGACCTGAAGCACCTCCCGCATCGCCCTTTCCTCAGCCGCAATCTCCTCTTTGAAAAGGCGACTCATGTATTCGGAAATCCCCCGCGTCGTAAGGGGACGATTGCAGAGCTGGTAAATACAATCCTCCAGATCGGCCTGCATCTCACCGCAGGATTGATAGCGCCTGTCAGGGTCCTTCTCCAGGGCCTTATTGAGTATATCAAAAAGCTTTTGGG
>JAZDGK010000204.1:0-14934 GCA_043806955.1 Pseudomonadota bacterium
AAGCTTGAAGGCCAGGAGGCTGGGAGGCCAGAGCCGTGCTCTCGCGGCAGACAGCACCTTATCCAGCTTCCCAGCCTTCTAGCTACCTAGCTGATTTGGTCTCGTCCTCCGCTTCCCTCGCTACGATCCCAGTTCTCGGACTGCCTCCTGGCTCGCCCGGGGGCCGGATCAGGAATTAGTTCGGTTCCTGAGATAGGCATCAAGCGCCTTCCGGAATTCACCAGGCAACTTGGCCGGTCTTCTCCTGGCGTAGTCAAATGCAACTATCCCGACTTCGGCCAGGGCGATATCCGTTCCATTTGATCTCACGCGATGAATCACCCGAAATCCACTGTTCTGAATCTCCGTTATGCTGCTCTCTATCAGCAGCTCATCAAAAAGGAAACCCTCGCTTCTGTAATTTACCGCCAGATCCGACATGGTAACGCCCGTCTTTCCATCTCCCAGGTCGATTTCTCCAAGCCCCATATCGCGGAAAAAAAGGACTCTCGCCTGATGAAGGAGCCCGACAAGTGCATCGTTTCCGAGATGATTTCCATAGTTCAGATCGGTCACCCTGATCTCAGTCCGGTATTTGTGCTGGTATTCTGCCAGTGGCTGGAGTTTGATTCTAGGCATATCAGGTACTGGACGCAGATTCTCTCTTTTGCCGCGAGCGTCTCATCCCCCTTTTCTCATTTCGCAATCCGCAATCCGCAATCCAGAATTGAAAGTGCCTAAAGTGAGCTAACGTGCCTAAAGTTAAGGATATAGACTTCCAGATAAAGCTTTTGGGTGCGTTATCGGTCGGGGATGTACGAACAGGTACTATCCCCTCCCTGCTGCCTTCCCAAAAACATTATCTGAAAGTCTATAGTATCGGTTGTATTTTCCAATCCGCAATCCGAAATCCGCAATCCCAAATCACAGGGTCCTATTCCAGAGTATTTCCTGCGGTAGTCATGGTAAGGTTACTGTGCTTGATGCCCTTTAATGCACTGATCCTGTCGGCCAACTCCCGGACGGTTTTGGCCTCGCCCCGGGCTATTATGACTTCCAGGCAATTGCTGTGATCGAGATGGATGTGCTGAGATGAAATAATGTTTTCGTGGAAATCATGCTGAAGGTCGGTCAGATTATTCAGCAGCTCTCTCTTATGATGGTCGTAGACTGAAGTAATAGTCCCGACCACATGCGCGGCCCCCATCTCTTCATCCCAATCGCGCTGAACCAGTCTGGCACGGATCAGATCCCGAATCGCTTCTGAACGGTTTGTATAATGATGTTCAATGATGAAACGGTCGAAAGAGGCTATCAGGTCTTCAGGAATAGATACCCCGAAACGGACGATCTCGCTCATATCAACCCTGCCCAAATAGTCTTGATGCTATAGACTTTCAGATAAAGCTTTTGGGCGCGTTATTGGTCGGGGATGTACGAACAGGTACTATCCCCTCCCTGCTGCCTTCCCAAAAACATTATCTGAAAGTCTATATTCAATGTCATTGACTTAAGCATCTTCCTCTGACATAGCAGTTTCTGCTCGTCATTCCGGCGAAAGCCGGAATCCAGTCATTTCAAACAGTTCTAGACCCCGGCCTTCGCCGGGGTGACGGCTGGGGACGATTAGGCTATCCTTAAGTCAATGACATTGAGTCTATATTTACAGTCTCTAATCATAAATATACTTCAAGTGAAAAATTATCATCTGTTTTGCCTCTTGTCAAATTAATAAGCAGCCAAAAAGACGTTCCTCGCGCTTTTCAGGTAATATTTGGCTCCTGGTCTGTGGTTCCTCGTCTTTTGGCATCAGGGACGCCCAACGGAATACGCGATCACCGTGACTCTTTGCCAAAAAGACGCTTTTCGGGTTCTTACGGACAACGGATAACGGTTACGGAGGGATTATTCCTGTCTGGGGTTGTAGGGCGGCTTTGAAGCTTCTTCGATATCGACTATCTTAATTCCGCCTGGGAACTCCTTTATGGCATACCTGGTAATCCTGCCCAGTTTCTGCGTGATCTCGGCCATCTTATGGGTCAGATTGGATATGGTCTTTATCACTTTTCTGTTCTTATCCTCCGGTGGCATTTTCAGCATAAGGAGGTCTGAGAGTCCCATGAGCGCAGTCATGGGCTGTGCGAGTTCATGGGCAGCGCCGCTGGCCATTTCGATTACTGCCTTTACTCGCTCCCGTTCCATTCTCGATTTTTCCTTTCTTTTCCTTTCAGTCACATCTCGCATTATGGCCTGAAAGCTTTCGAGGCAGCCCTCTTTGTGGATACAGTTTATTTTGACCTCTACGTTACATGTATCGCCTGGTTGAGTTATGACGGTGAATTCCAGTGCCTTCTGGGGAGAAGAGTTTTTCTGTCCGGCCGCAGCCAGGCATTCCGTGAGTCTGTTACGGTCCTTTTCAATCAGCAGATTTTGAAGACGGAGTTGTCCGATTCCCCCTTTTTCGTAACCCAGCGACTCGCAAAACTGCTCATTCACCTGGAGAAGGCCCCCGTTAAGATCCAGAATGGCGATTGCATCCGAAGCATTCTCAAAGAGGAGCCTGAATCTTTCCTCCGACTCCCGAAGTCTTACAGACTCAAGGCTCAGCTTTTCCTGCTCCTGGCGCAGTTTCTTTAGAAGGGCGTCGTACTCCATGTTTATCTCGCCGAGCTTGCCGTTCGCATCTTGCAGTATCTGATGGTAGTCCTTGATGCCATCGGTATCGATATCGAAAATGGCCGCGAGCTCTTTCACCTTGTTTCCAAAGGAAAAAAGGACCGAATTAACGCGGTCCTGACCGAGACCAAGGAGTCGAAAGGCCTCTTTGGTGAAAAGGGAAGTCCTGCGGCCGTCTTCTCCCTTGAAGATGGCCGTCATCAAATTCGAAAGGTAGACGATTTGCGCCAGTTTGTGGGAACAGGGGTCGGCAGGAGTCTGATCCGGGCTGTGGTGAAATCTGATGGCGAGACCGATCTCCGGAGGCAGATTCCACTCGCAGGAGATCATCTCTCCCAGTTCCGTATGATCTGTCCCCAGCACTTCGCGCTCGGCCTCGATTATCGATCGGTTTGATCCTTCTCTGGACCTGATTACCCGGTCAAACGACTCGGGCGCGAACATGGCTGCAATGAGCAGGCCGATATCGTGCAGAAGACCAAGGACGAATATCTCATCGAGATCCTTGTATCCGGATTCCCGGGCGAGAAGATCCGATGCAATGGCAGAGCAGAATGCGTCCCGGCAAAACTTCTTGTGGTCGAATTCTCCCTTGCGCTTGACGGAGAAAGATTCAACGATAGAAATACTGAGCACAAGATTGCGGACAGCATTGAATCCGAGCAGGACAATTGCATGCTGGACGGTGGCGACCTTATTTGCAAATCCGTAATAGGGAGAGTTGACCATCCGCAGTATCTTTGCGGTAAGGGTTGGAGACTCCAGAATCACTTCGGCCAGTTTCTGGGCATCGGCGCCGGAGACGGCCATCCGGACGATTTTTCCGGCGGTGGAAGAGAGTACGGGGAGATCCTTTCCCGATTTCACCCATCGCAGAATCTGTTCTTTGAACGGTTCCGGCATGTCAGTTGCTATAACACCTCAGGCGCCCGGAGACGGTTGCTTCCAATGGCCCGTTTTCTTAAGCGTGATGACTAACCAGTTTATCGGCACAATACGCATTAGCTGTAGTGTTTTTTGTGGTTTTTTTGTAAGACCGTAGCCTTATGAAACAATGCTGCAGGCAGGCTGGTTGCAGGAACTTCCCCGGTCGGCCCGGAGCGGGATGGGAAATTAATCTTTCTTAAATACATGCCGATAAGTACAATGCGTACTGCCTTACTTCGCCTTGAAGGGCAAATCAATCAGACTTGATTGAACTATGCTCAGGAGTCTGTCGGACTTAGGGGATCGTCACGAGGAAGTGGAGGAACGAGACCAAATATTCACGAAGTTGAGGCCCATAATAACGGTTCACTGTTGACCGTTGACCGTTCACCGTCAAGGCGTTCTTCAGCTATCACGAACCGATGTGGCCCATTTACGGGGAATACGTTCACCGCATACCGAACAAAAGCTATGTACGTTCTTTCGGTGAACGGTGAACGGATACTGGCCGTTCCCCCCACTTCCGCAGTAGATCACCCCTAAGTCCGACAGGCTCCCAGGCGAACGATATCAACAACTAGCCAACAAGGATGTTGAATAAAGAAAGGAAGGAACAGCAGATATGAAAGTCGATCAGCAATTTCCTGTCAGCGGCTGGGGAGTGGGTGGATCCAACGGTAACCGCCTTCGAAAGAATTCCGATCCCGGGGATTCTGTCAGGCGCGATCAGGAAGACTTAAGCCCCAAAGACAGTGTGCAAGACTCAGAGGAGGACCGCGTAATTATCGGGACCAAAGTTGATCCGTCAGGGACTGACGCCGGTTTGACAATGGAGCGTGCGCGGGAGTTGGCAGATGAGACTGCAAATGCGCTTGCATCTGATCCTCATGCGGCTATGACGGCTCAGGCAAACATGAATTACTATTCCGTTTCTTGTCTGCTTGAATAGGTTCTTTTGATTCAGGACGGATTTCCCAGTTACGTGCAAACCTTAACGTCGATGAGATTTCTCGAAAGAGACTGATTTTGCCGGCGTCGCCTCTCTCTCTATAGCCAATCCAGCCCCGATCCCCAAGCATCATTTTCCCCGATCAACACAGCGTTTTTGACAATTCCGGCAGTTTCGGCTCTTTTCCTCAATTCCTGTTCACCTGTTGCGCTCGCAAAATGGTATGATGGAAACTTCTAAGTCCCTTAGTTGTTTGAAAGATATCGCCTCCGATTGTTGGGTTTCGCTCCACTCAACCCAACCTACGATCTACGATCATAGAATTATGCTCCCTCAATTGTGCCGTCTTGGTAGGTTGGGTTGAGGTTACGAAACCCAACAGAACATGGCCGGCAGGATTCGTGACGTTTTCAGAACGCCAAACTGTTACAAGAGAACCAGTGTTACAGACTTTCAGATAATGTTTTTGGGAAGGCAGCAGGGAGGGGATAGTACCTGTTCGTACATCCCCGACCGATAACGCACCCAAAAAGCTTTATCTGGAAGTCTATAGCAGAACAGAATCCTACCAGATGTAATCTCCGGCCAGATCACGCTTGTCTTTGCCGGCGAGGACATGGAAGGTTCGTATCTCTTTGAGCCTGACTGGAGAAAGCTGCCCGATAGGTATATAGAGAATACGCTTTCCCCATCGACCGGCAATCTGTTTAAGAAACGACCTTGGAGGTCTTGCAGCAATATAGATAACGTGTTTTTCGACGCTGTATTCCAGGCCGGCCAATAAAAGCCTTTCCGCTTTCGTTTCCGCCCAGTGGTAATCAGGGTCATGCCACACGTCATAAAGCCTCAGAGGAGGATAGGTCATGAGGAATCCCCCGTACGTGCAGCGAGAAATCCCCGGCCCTGCAATGTGATCCCCGGGATCAGTGGCATAAAAGGCCATATCCGATTCCTGGTCATGTTCCCCGAGCCAGGTCATAAGATAGCGGTATGTGTCCGACCTGTCCTCATCAAAAATAACGACTATTGATCCAACGGACCCCTTCACCCGCGTGAATTGCTTTACGTAAATACGGTCCTCATGGACGTGCCTGGCGGTCTCGCGCATGTCGATACCATCGAGCAAAGTGGTTTCGAAAGGTACCGAAGCGGCATCTTCTGATGAGAGCACATGGTTCCCCTTGGCCTTGAGAAACCTGCCGTAGTCTTCGATTATGAGATCCTCCGGCGGGTATGAGCAGATATAGGGGTCGTCAAAACCTTGAAGCCACTCGCCGGGGTGACTCTCCTTCATTCTGCGCCTTTTGGGGACGTAGACAGGACGGCGTTTCACCCTGGTGAATCTTCTTCTGATACGAATCTCTCGAGTTCCCAACCGCAGCATTTCCCCGCTGATTCGGATAGTGGGAATGGATGCCTCGGCCTTTTGCCAGGGATAACATGATCCCAGGCGCCAGAGAGCGTAACAGAAATTATCGTCCACGCAACCGCGGGCGGAAACGAGGAGATGGTAGAAATCGGGCAGGAGTCTGTTTTCCAGAAGGGCATAATTTCTTGAGAACCGGAAAAAGGCTATTTTCTGCCAACGATATATCTCTTCCCCTGTATCCTGGTTGTAATGCCGGGCCGCTTGTTGAAAGAGGTGATAGGCCGCTGTCTGCCGGTCCAGGGGGCCCGGTCTCAAACGGTGGACGGCCCAGCGGATTGCGGCGTCGAGGGCCTCCTCCTCTGAACATGACTGTTTGCCACCGTTCAGTAACGTGAGAATGCCCATCTTCTTTCGAACCGTAAAGTCGGTCAGTCGAGGTTCGGGGGGCAGTTCGCCCCTTCGATACTCATACAGGGCTGCCAGAAATGGATAATCACCCATTATCTCCGGCAAATCGTCCGGTTCGATATGGAAGAGCGCCGCATCCTTCCTTTTTGTCCTTTCGAGAGGCTCGGCCTGCGGCCGAAGAAAAGCCGCCTTGACCCCTTCAAGATGGACCAGCCCGCAGACAAAAAGTATCCTGCCGTATCTGGCGGAAAGCTTCTGCAGCCGGTAGGCCATGCCCGTTTCACGTCTCAAGTCTTTCAAATCCCTGGCGGCATCAGGGAACCCCGTTTTCAGGTAGGCATCATAGTAGGCCCTTACCCCCAGACGATAAGCGGCATAAGTGTCCGGAACCGAATCCTGATAAGAAGGGTATTCATCCACATCCGGATCTATGAAATGGACCGGTATTCCGGCTTCAAGCCCGGAACGGATAGCCTCGGCCAGCGGGTCAGCGGGTTCAATCGGCAAATAGACCGTCTGGCCGGACTTGTTCTGATAGAGCACTATTGATATTTCGGGAAGCCGTTTGACGCCCTGTTCCACTACTTCCTTCAGAGATCCAGGCAGCTCCACCGCTATTGCCTGCGGTTTGAGGCTTTGACAGTACACCCGTACCGCATCTGCGAACTCTAACGAATAATGGACTACAGGAAGGGGATAAACAGGACCGAATGGTTCTAAAGGATCATGGCTCATTGTATCACACGGCGGCAAACCGCAAAGACATTCACCACGAAGAACACGAAGGGCACGAAGAAATACAAGTACTTGTTGTTAAGACAAAAATATTCTTCGTGATCTTCGCGGTTTTCAGCGACCGCAGGGAGCGGGTGGTGAGTATTGACCATCATTTTTCATACCGGAGGCCTTCTTCGCCAAGGACTGTGCGGATGGCCTGGTGGACGGCCTCCTTATTTGTCACTGCCGTGGCACGCATAATTTTCATGGCGTATCTCGCTATATTGATCCCGTCGCGAACTGAGAAGACCTCATCGGCCATATGGGCACGCTGCAGGAAATCGACCATGTAACTCA
The DNA here is from genome assembly GCA_043806955.1 of Pseudomonadota bacterium. GTDB lineage: Bacteria > Desulfobacterota > QYQD01 > QYQD01 > JAZDGK01 > JAZDGK01. The sequence continues at coordinate 7,383 of JAZDGK010000204.1, forward strand.
AGATATCTTCATCCGCAAACGGGAGGTTTTCCTTCAATATCAGGAGTTCGTCGTCCGGGTCCGGAAAATCGATGAAGATCTGCGGCTGCAGTCTCGAATGTATGTATTCGGGAATTTCGTAAGTTGAGGAGTCTTCGTTGATTGTTACGATGAACCTGAATGAGGGGTCTGCCTTGATTGTCAGACCGGTAACAATAGACTCTACATAGCGCCGGTCATCCAGGAGAGGTGCGAGAGATGCCCAGGACTTTTCGCTCATACGATTTCCTTCGTCGAGGATGCAGACTCCGCCCCTGATCATTGCCGTAACCAGAGAGCTGGCTGCGTATTTAATGCGGCCATCTCCGCCCATTACGGGGGTGATTATCAGGTCTTCGGGGCGGGTATCCATAGTGGCCTGAAAGAGGTATACGGCTCTATTCAAATGCCGGGCCGCGGCATAGGCCAAGGTGGTTTTTCCGACTCCGGGCTTGCCGATCAGACGCGGGTTAAACGGAACGTCTCTTTCATCGATAACCATCCATGCTGCCAGTACCTGTTTAATCAATTCTTCCTGTCCCACCCATTTCAGCGAAAGCTGGGCGGGCTGGGCCAGCATCAGTTCTGTTGAACCAAAAACGATCGTCTCGCATGTCTGCGGCTTCATTACTATCTCTCTCCATCTGCTTTTATGATTAAGACGTACACGTATCCGCTCACCTTTGTCCGTAAAGACCATAAGAGCCAAGCCTATGCGACCTGTTGCTGGATGCTTTATGCTGGTTCCATGTTCACGGTTCAGAGTTCACGGTTAATTTTGGAACCATGAACCATGAACCAAATCGGTGAACGGTGAACGGTTACGACGTACACAAATCTAAATCACGGATGATCCATTGTCAATGAATGATCCCGTTCCAAATCCACCGCCTGTGTGCCCGATTTGACTGCATCTGACTCAACGGCCTCGATATGCAAGACGATTAGGTGGTGGATTCTGGATGTTTACATGTCTTTGGTTTTTTTCGATAAAGTTGTATAGTCAAATGATCCTTAGGTGCAGAGAGGAGAGCGGTATGAAGCGGTTAGGGATCTTTGCGTTATTGGGGATTCTGGGTGCTTTGGCATATGTGGCCTTGATGCCTCCCCCGGAAGAGGAAAAGCGGGGGGGCGTTGCACTGCCCCCAATGCAGGTGAAGATTCTGAAAGGGAGTCCATACCAGCCGGGCAAACCCCTGCTTCTTGAGTTTTGGGCCACGTGGTGCGGTCCCTGCCGGGAAAACATTCCGCACCTGAACGAAATACAGAAAAAATACGGCCCCAGGGGCCTGCAGGTGATCGGTGTGAGTAGTGAAGAGTCGCCGGCCATCAAACATTTCATTAATTCCGTGCCCATGCATTACACTGTTGCAGAAGACGCCACGGGCAAACTGGGCGACTATTTCCAGGTCAACGCCATACCTTATGCCGTCCTGGTGGACGGCAGCGGTAAGGTCCGGTGGACAGGGCACCCGGAAGAACTGAAGTCGGATTCCATAGAGTCCGTGCTTTAGCGCTTTGAAAAGGCGCGCTAAATCCCATTGCAAAATGAAAAATGAAAAATTTCGGAAAGAAATCCTCAAAATTGTGAAATTTCAGACCTCGTAAAACCTAGACTTTAACCATGCTATAACATGCTGATTTGATTGTATTTCGCTTAAGAATTGGACATCGCAAACAGTGGAAAATTGCGACCTGTGCAGTTAGGAACTCTGATTTTCCATGGGGCAGCTCAAGAACCGTTCCTCCAAGGTGAATTTGTTGGGTTTCACTCCGTTCTACCCAACCTACATTGCTGAAAAGCATCTCTTTCGGTGAACGCTTATTAATGCGCCTCAAATTCGTGAATATTTGGTCTCGTTCCTCCACTTCCTCGTGACGATCCCCTAAGTCCGACAGGCTCCTGGCGAACTATGCATGTGGCACAGCCGCCCTCGGCTGTGGTCCGGGGCGTGATTTCACAGCCGGGGGCGGCTGTGCCACATATGGCAACAGCTCAATTCAACAACATTGAGCCCGACAGGCTCCTGTACTGTTACGATTTTTCTTTTCTCGACCTCTGTTATATGATATAGAGACAACTTTCGTAGCCGAAATCCGCCTGATGCGGATGTGGGGAACCCGTTTTTCGGGGCGAATTCCTTTTCCAAGGATAGGGTACTTCCAAACCCGAGCCCGACAGCTAACCTCATAGGCGTTTGGAAGGGCAAGACTGCTTATTAAGCCGCCGGTGCCTTCCGGTGGCTTTTTTTGTTCCGCGTTGCCCTGCGCCTGAGAAGAGATCCCCCCGCTCCAAGGAGACCCTGTGAAAGCAGAAAATGCGAAAACTAACGGAAGTATTTGGGACAGAGTCCGGCTTTTCTTGTTTGGCGCGCCAAAGCAGATCAAAGATCCTTCTCTTTTTCACAAGATAACGCTCATACCCCTCCTGGCCTGGATCGGACTCGGGGCCGACGGCCTTTCGTCTTCGGCATACGGTCCGGAAGAGGCCTTCCGCGCCCTGGGCAGCCATAGCTATCTGGCCGTTCTTCTGGGCCTTGTCACGGCCGTGACCGTTTTTATTATCGCGTATGCTTATTGTCGGATTATTGAGCATTTCCCACACGGCGGCGGCGGTTATGTAGTGGCTACCCAGATGTTGGGAGAAAAGACCGGGCTCGTATCCGGAAGCGCCCTTCTGGTCGATTATGTTCTAACCATCACCGTTTCGATCGCCTCCTGCGCCGATGCCATCTTCAGCTATTTACCGATGGAATTGCACAAGTTTAAGATCATTTTTGCCTGTTTTCTCATATTTACCCTTATTATCCTCAACATAAGAGGGGTTAAGGAATCCATCGCCATCCTGGCTCCGATATTTGTGGTCTTTATCGTGAGCCATGTCGTTTTGCTTCTGGACGGGGTCTTTACTCATACCGATCAGTTTGGGAGACTGGCAGAGAGTTTTGAGGGCAATCTTCATAATGACCTGTCAACGATAGGCGGCCTGGGGGTCCTGATGCTTTTCCTCCATGCCTATTCTCTGGGTGGAGGCACCTACACCGGGATAGAGGCCGTGTCAAACGGGCTTCAGATCATGCGTGAGCCGCGCGTCCAGACCGGAAAACGAACAATGGTGTATATGGCTGTATCCCTGGCCCTTACATCCGGAATACTATTCGTCTGTTACTCACTCCTCAGCGTCAAACCAACAGCCGGAAGGACTCTTAACGCCGTTCTTGCCGATGCCGTTTATGCAGACTGGCCGCTGGCCGGATCGATTGCTTTCATAACCATCTTTTCCGAAGGGGCGCTGCTGCTCGTCGCCGCACAAACCGGATTCGTAGATGGGCCCCGGGTCATGTCGAATATGGCTGTTGATTCCTGGCTGCCCCATCGGTTTGCCGCCTTGTCGGAGCGGCTCACCATGCGAAACGGCATAGTCCTTATGGGTATTGCGGCCGTTGCTGTGCTTCTCTATACGAAGGGGTCGGTTTCCTCGCTGGTGGTGATGTACTCCATAAACGTTTTCGTAACGTTTTCGCTTTCACAGTTGAGCATGATACGACTTGTTCTGTCAAGTCGCGGCCGGGACAGGAAATGGAAGCAGCACCTGATTATCCACGGCGTAGGCCTGGTTCTTTGCGCGACGATTCTCGTGATAACGGTGATAGAGAAGTTTGCAGAAGGCGGGTGGGTGACTCTTGCCGTAACGTCCGTGGTCATAGCCGGGTGTTACTGGATACGGGGACACTATCGTGAGGTCCAGGCCGGTATGACGCAGCTCAACGAATCGCTCATCAACCTGCCCGCGTCCGGAAAGCCGAACAGCAACCCTCTTGACCCGGACGAGATGACCGCCATCCAGCTCGTCTCGAGCTACAGCGGTTTCGGAATACATACCTTTCTCTCGATTATGGCCACATTCCCGAAGGTGTATAAGAACGTTGTATTCGTTTCTGTAGCGGTAATGGACTCGGGCTCATTCAAGGGGGCCGAGGAAGTAGACTCACTGGAAAAATCGGTCAAGAATTCACTGGAGAAGTACGTAACTCTGGCCCGAAAACTTGGCCTGCCCGCCACTTATCGAATGTGCCTGACTACCGATGTAGTTCAGGCCGCCGTATCTCTGTGCAAAGATATCCGTGAAGAATTTCCACGATCCACGGTTTTTGCCGGCCAACTGACGTTTCGACTGGAGAAGTTCTACCACAGGATGCTCCACAACGAGACGGCATTCGCAATACAGCGAAACCTGCAGTGGGAAGGGATTACCACGGTTATCCTGCCGGTAAGGGCCAAGATCTGAGCCACAAGATGCACGATGCTTGTAGGCTGGAAAGCTTTGACGCTGGGATGCCGGGATGCTAAGAATAGTGAGACGGGAATAAACGGATGGGCTCCCGACGTTAGAGGCAGGGCTCCAGCCTCCTCGCTTCCCAGCCTCCCAGCTTACAAGCCTTCGTGTCTTTGTGGCCAAGGAACATAATCGGACGGGAATTGTCTAAATTGTGAAAGCCCTCGATCGAACAGAGACTTCGCTCGAAGATGACGCCATGCTTGTACGGGCCTTTCAGGCCGGTAACAAGGCGTCCTTCGACGAACTTGTTCTGCGGCATAAGGACAGGATTTTCAACCTTTGCTACCGTTTTCTGGGCGACTATGAGGAGGCGAATGACTGTGCCCAGGAGGCGTTTGTGAAGGCGTTCAGGTCGGCGGCGGCCTTCAGATTTGAATCGGCTTTTGCCACCTGGCTCTACCGCATAGCGGTGAATACGTGTAAAAATAGGCTGAGGTCACTGAGTTACCGTTTAAGGAAAAGAATGCTGCGATTGGGGGAACCTGAAAGTGAGAATGATCTGGGGGCTTGCGATCCGCCTGACGGTGCACCCGGACCGGCGACAAAGCTCGAATGCAAAGAAAGCGAGACGCTCATTCAAAAGGCGATAGAGATGCTTCCCGCCGATCAAAGGGCGGTTATTCTCCTTAGACATCTCGACGGGCTTTCCTATGAGGATATAGTTGCGATTACCGGATACAACGTGGGTACGGTCAAATCCAAACTCTCCAGGGCCAGAAACCATTTGAAGGACAGCTTGAAGGAGGTGATATAGATGGAGTGCACAGGGATAAGGGAGTTCCTGTCAGCATACATGGATAATGCTCTGGATCAGGATACATGCAGGCTCGTGGAGGAACACATTGCGGAATGCAAGCACTGTGAGATAGAGCTTTTGGTGTTGCGCCGCGCCTCAGAGCAGCTTGGCGCCCTCGAAACGGTCAGGGCGCCCGGGGATTTCCTGGAGAAGTTGCATCGACGTGTGGAGAAGACTTCCTTTTTCGATCGAATACGTCGTGCTTTGTTTGTGCCTGCGAAGATCAAAGTTCCGCTTGAGCTGGCCGGCGTTCTGGCAACGGCCGTTCTGGTCATATCTATCGTGCTCAATAACAAGGCTCCGGAAGTGATGAAGGATGCCGGGGACGTTTCGTCCTTCTCCAGGACGGCGAGGCTCCATCAGAAGCAGGCGCCTGCTTCTGAGCCGGTGGCGGAGGAAACGAAAGCAACGAGATTTCATACCGCGCCCCCAAAGCCGGCCATCCCTGGACAAGGGCTGGCGCTGGACTCATCGGAAGCCGAGATTCGGGAAAGAGCCCATTATGCCGAACCCGTCCTGGAGGCGGCGCGACGGCCGGAAATGCCTGCGGTTGCGGAACACGAGGAAGAACCCATCGAGCTGGTGCTCGTTCTGAAAAAGGACCGGCGCGACAGGGGTATTTCGGCGGGTTCGGCTGGGGAAGCGCCGAAGCCGGCATTAAGGTGCAAAGAGAGGGTAGGGGCTGCCGAAAAGGACGAAGGCGTCCAGGATATACGGGTTTTGAAGAAATCCGAAGCAAAAGGAAAGAAGGATTTGCTTCTGCCTCCGGCGGAAAGCATCTACGCCGAGTTAAAACAAGTAGTCGAGTCTTCTGGAGGAAGAATAATATCGGTACAACAGGACACCGAAAAAAACCGGACAGAATATCTCGCCGCTTCCATTCCGCCTGGGAATTTCAGTAACCTTGTCAACGAGCTTCGTCGGTTAGGAACTCTCCAAAAAAACCCGTCTGAAATGGATCAAGGCAGAGAGACGGTTCGGGTCAGAATTGTGATCAGCCACGAATAAACACGAATCAACATCATGTGGCAACGCTCAAATCGGGAGCTTTTAGTCCTCCCGGAGTGTCAGACTCGGACCGCATATACCGTTCCGGGTGGCCTCGCCGGAGCTCGGCCACTTGCTTTGAAACCAAATTGACCCGGCGCTGGTTTGGCATATGAAGACTTGACCCTGAGGACGCTCCCAAGGGTGGTCAAAATTCGGTTGTCACAGGCGGTCAATTTTCGGTTGTCATTTCGAAGTAGTTATCCTTCCCAAACGACAAGTCGCTACCTTTTTCTCAGCTTTCTTCTCAATCCCCCCAGACCCGCCAAGGCGGAACCGAAGAGCCACAGCGTTCCGGGGACGGGAACGGGGGCGTACTCTATTTTGACGTTTTTCAGATCGATCCCGGCATAAGTGCTTGCGTTTTGTCCGGAGGCAAAGGTATCAAGGTAAAAGCACACACTGCCAATCGGAATGCCCGTCAGGCTGAAGTATTCATCAAAGGAGCCGGACAGCGAACGGGAGTAGGGATTATTACCGCTCGCGTCATCGACCCAGACAGGGGCCGGCGCCCACTCGCCTATTTTGGATCCATTCACGCCGAGTTGAAGAATACTACATGCGTATGCCCAGTCCCACTCTGTATGTCCTTCAGCCAGAGCAGCGGTAAGCCGGACATCATAGTCAAATTGCACATGGAGGGTGGGGCTGGTCGGGGTAAAGTCAAATTCCTGGTATCCCTGCGCTAAAGCGTTCCTTCCCGCGGTGCAAACGTTGTGCGACTCTGTATAGAGAGACAGACTGTCATACCAACATGCCTGTGCCTGGACGCTGCCTGCACTTGCGGTCGCTCCCTGAGGGAATTCACTCGCCGGTGAATCCTGGCTGGCCAGAACATTCCCACCACGGTCCGTGATCTCGGCGTGGGCTGAGTAGCCTTTGTAGAGGTCAAAGTTGATGGTCCCGGACTGGGCCGTTCCCAGGGCGAAAACCAGAGACAGGCCGAACACCAACAGGGTCACGAAGTACGCTTTTTTCATAACAGATCTCCTCTCAAGCAGCAGTTTTGAGCGTGAACTGAACAACAGCCATAGCCAAGGGGGACACGGAGACTTTCATCCATCCAGAAATAAACGCCATAGGTGTGCTTAATACAGGAGTCTCGGTCTCAGGTCAATTCGATTCTAGACATGGGAAACTTTTCACAGCGGGGAGAGAATTGGGGGCATTCCATTCACCCAGAGCGAACGGAATCGAATTTCAAAGAGCTAAGGGCCTGTCACGAAATAACTTGAGCATTCTGAGCGCCGATCCATCCCGTCCGGCTGCGTTGCTCGTCGGTTGCATACTCACGGTATGCGCCCTCCTCGCGCCTTGCCAGACGGGTGCCTCAGCACTCAGAATTGCACAAC
>JAZDGK010000205.1:0-11667 GCA_043806955.1 Pseudomonadota bacterium
AGCAACGCAGCCGGACGGGATGGATCGGCGCTCAGAATGCTCAAGTTATTCCGTGACAGACCCTTATTGGTCGGGGATGTACGAACAGGTACTATCCCCTCCCTGCTGCCTTCCCAAAAACATTATCTGAAAGTCTATAGGTGAAGAAGACGGTTTGGAGGATGCCGGGAGCTTGGCGGAGGATCCTTTTATGTCAGTGATAAACATAAAGACTTGCGATATCCTGGAAGAGGTGCACAGGGCTTTGCTGAAGAGAATGCAGGAGATGTTGAAGATGGTCGGCATGGGCGTTCTGCCGCCTGAAGGCACATGGGTCCCGGCTACCGATATGTATGAAACGGACAGAATCATTGTCATACTGGTTGATGCGGCCGGCGCGAGACCTGAGAGCTTGGAAGTGACGCTGCATCACGATCTGATCCGAATTTTCGGAAGACGGGAGGCATGGTGGAATGACGAACGGAAGAGATTCCACCAGATTGAAATACCTCACGGGACTTTTGAGCGGGTGCTGCAGCTTCCTTACCCGGTTGAGAACGAGAAGGCGGAGGCTGCGTACAAGAATGGCCTGCTTTCCATTATGTTGCCCAAAGCTCTTTGCAAGAAATCTTATCAAGTGGAGATTACGTAACCGTTGACCGTTCACCGAGAAAGTCGACGGATACGAGGTTACGTAAGGAGTTACGGCTCATGAATGATGAAAGACAGGGGATAGGAACAGAACCAGAAACGATATCGGAAATGGGGCAAACAGAAGAACCGGTGTTGGCCGAGGAATTGCCCGTTATTCCCGTAAGTGACACCGTCCTTTTCCCGCAGATGGTTATACCGCTTCTTATAGCCGATGAAAACCTGATGAATCTGGTGGACGATGCGCTTTCGAAGGGGCGGGTTGTGGCTGTTTTTGCCACAAAGACCGAACCGAAAGGTGAATTGTACGGCGTTGGAACTGCCGCTCAAATTTTAAGAATGTCCAAAGGCCAGGATGGCCGGATGCGAATGCTGATACAGGGCGCAGTCCGGGTAAGAAATACCGGAGTAGTCCAGAGAGAGCCTTACATACGGGTCAGAATTGAACGCCTTCCCGATCGGGCCGTTACGGATAATGAAGTAGAGGCGCTCACATCGAGTTTACGAGGGCTGTTTCACAACGTGCTTGAGTTGAGCCCGCAAATACCTCCCGAGCTCGGCAATATTGCTCTAAACATTGAGGAACCCGGCACTCTGGCCGATTTGGTCGCCTCCAGTCTGAAGATGTCCGTTCCCGAGCGCCAGGATATCCTTGAAACGATCGAGATAAAACCGAGACTGGAAAAAGTCATCAGGATAGTTACTCATCAGATGGAGATACTGGAGCTTGGCCGCAAAATACAGACGCAGGTCAAAGGCGAAATCGACAAGACGCAGCGTGAATATTATCTTCGAGAACAGCTCAAGGCGATACAGGAAGAGCTGGGCGAGAAGGACGCACACACCGCAGAGATAGAGGAACTCCGCTCCAGAGTCGAGGAGAAGAAACTCCCGGAAGAGGCGAATAAGGAGGCGCTGAGGGAAGTCGGCCGGTTGGCCAGGATGCATCCTTCTTCCGCAGAGTATTCGGTAGCCAGAACATACATAGATTGGATACTCGACCTGCCCTGGAATGATTATACTGAAGATAATCTCGATATTCTGCTCGCTCAGAGAGCGCTCGATGAAGACCACTATGACCTGGAAAAGGCGAAGAAAAGGATAGTCGAGTATCTGGCGGTTCGGAAGCTCAAACCGGACATGAAAGGGCCTATACTCTGTTTTTACGGGCCGCCGGGTACGGGCAAGACATCCCTGGGTCGCTCGGTCGCCAGAGCGATCGGCAGGAGGTTTATCCGGATTTCTCTGGGCGGAGTCCGTGATGAAGCAGAAATACGCGGCCACAGGAGGACTTATATCGGCGCCTTGCCCGGACGGATCATCCAGGGAATAAAGCGGGCCGGATCGAAGAATCCGGTTTTCGTCATGGACGAAGTAGATAAGCTTGGTTCGGATTTCCGGGGCGATCCTTCTTCGGCGCTTCTGGAGGTGCTTGATCCTGAGCAGAACAGCACCTTCACCGACCACTATCTTGACGTTGCTTTTGACCTTTCAAAGGTCATGTTTATCATGACGGCCAATGTCCTTGACACTATTCCCTCCGCATTGCTTGACCGTATGGAAACAGTAGAGCTTCCGGGCTATACGGATGAGGAAAAGGTCAGGATCGCGCAGGAACATCTGATTCCGAAACAGTTGGAAGAGCACGGCCTGAAGGCCGATCAAGTCCGGTTTGAAAAAAGAGCCATACAAAAGATAATTCGTGACTATACACGGGAAGCAGGTTTAAGAAACCTTGAACGGGAAATTGCCGCCATATGCCGGGGGATAGCCAGGCAGGTAGCGTCAGGCGAGTTGGAAAAACTTGCGGTTAAGGCCGCCCTCTTGCCACAGTTCCTTGGACCCCCGCAGTACTATTCCGAAGTCGCAGAACGTACTTCGGTCGCCGGGGTGGCCACCGGTATGGCCTGGACACAGGCCGGGGGTGAGATCCTCTTTATAGAAGCGACGAGAATGAAAGGAAGGGGACACCTGTCTCTAACCGGGAAACTGGGCGATGTAATGAAGGAGTCGGCAGAGATAGCTTTGAGCCTGGTACGTTCCAAGGCCGGGATTCTCAAGATCGACGAGGATGCATTCGAAAAAAGCGACATACATATCCACGTGCCGGCAGGCGCCATTCCCAAGGATGGGCCTTCGGCAGGCGTGGCCATTTTTGCGGCTCTGGTATCCCTTCTCACGGGCAAGCCGATAAACAGCCAGGCGGCCATGACCGGTGAGATAACTCTCCAGGGCCGCATTCTGCCGGTAGGAGGAATAAAGGCAAAGGTCCTGGCGGCAAGGCGGGCGGGGATCAGAACGATAATCTTGCCGAAGCAAAACGAAAAAGACCTTGTCGAGATACCGCAGGAGATGAGAGACGGACTGGAGTTCATGCTGCCTTCGAACGTTATGGAAGTTATTCCCGTAGTCTTTGGGAAGAAGCGCCGGGGTAAAGCAAAGGAGAAAAATGGAAGACAATAGTTACATCGACCTGCACTGTCATTCTACGGCATCGGACGGCAGCCTCAGTCCCGGGGATCTGGTCCGCATGGGCCGCGATAAGGGTCTTAAGGCCATAGCTATCACCGATCACGACACTGTCGAGGGTGTGCCGGCGGCATTAGAGGCCGGTATTGAATTGGGTTTTGAGGTGGTGCCAGGCGTGGAAATCAGCGCCGAGATGTCGTTCGGCACGATGCATATCCTCGGGTACTATGTGGACCATAATGCACCGGGCATTCTCGTCCCCCTTAATACGCTTCAGAATTCCCGGGAGACAAGAAATCACGAGATCGTGAAAAAACTTCGTTCGATGCATATGGAGATTACTTATGATGAAGTGCTGGGTTTGGCCCAGGACGGGCAGGTAGGGCGCCCGCATTTTGCCAGGCTTCTTCTGCAGAAGGGATTCGTTTCCACCATTCAGGATGCCTTTGACAATTACCTCAAGAAGGGCCGCCCGGCATATGTTGACAAATTCCGTTTTGACCCGGCGGAGGCCATTCGCATCATAAAGGATGCGGGAGGCATGGCTGTTCTTGCACATCCCGGGTCACTCAGGAAATCGCCGGCCGATCTCGAAACACTCGTGTCCGAGCTGAAATCCGCGGGACTGAACGGTTTGGAAGTCATCTATTCGGACCATACGAACGAGCAGACAAGGCAATATCAGAAGATCTGTTCGAAATTCGGATTGCTTGCTACGGGTGGAACTGATTATCATGGCTCATACAAGCCAGAAATCGCAATCGGCCGTGGCCGTGGCGGCCTTAGAATTCCATATGAGCTGCTGGCGGAGATGAAAAAGGCGAGACAAAAACAATAATCTCACCGCAGAGTGCGCGGAGATCGCAGAGAATTCCAGGAATGGCGCCTGAATTATTCTTACACAATCAATTCTCAGCGGTCTCAGCGCACTCTGCGGTAAATTCTTCTTTGCTATGGCGTTGAAAGTATTAGGCATATACGGCAGTCCCAGGGCGGGGGGGAACTCGGACCTGCTCCTGCGGGAGGCGCTGCGAGGAGCCGCTGAAGCCGGGGCCACGGTGGAAGAGCTTTTCCTGCGCGAGCTGGATATAGCGCCCTGCCTGGGATGCGGGTCCTGTGCGAAAACCGGCAAATGCATTCAGATGGACGATATGCAGATGATCTACCCTGAACTGGAGTCTTCAGACCGCCTGATTATTGCTTCTCCAGTCTTTTTCTACACCGTTACCGCGCAATTGAAGGCCATGATTGATCGCTGCCAGGCATTATGGAGCAAGAAGTTTTACCTTAACCAGATTTCGCCGCCAGAAATTACCGGCCGAAAGGGTTTCTTACTGTCGGTGGCAGCGACAAAAGGCCCGAAAGTCTTTGATTGTTCTGTAGTGGTCGTGCGCATTTTTCTGGAGTCGATCGGGGTCCGGTTCGAGGGATACCTGGGATATCGCCGGATAGACGGGAAAGGAGAGATTCTTAGCCATCCCACCGCGTTGGCCGAGGCATTTGAAGCAGGAAAACGGCTGGCAAGATGATTTGGGATTGCGGATTGCGGATTGCGGATTGCGGAGTGAAACCACCAAGACACGAAGACGCAACGAAATCTTTTTTCGTGATTTCCTGAGTTCCTGATTCACGTAATTTTTTCTTGATCTTTGTGTCTTTGTGGTGCGGGTCATCCTATTGCGGAATGCGGAATGCGGATTTCGGATTGATGGGAAAGTGATCAGTGATGAGTAATGAGTTCCGGGTTGCGAGTGGCATACGGGAGTGAATAGGAAAACGAAACAAACCAAATAAACCAAACAAACCAAACAAACAAAATGAACAAAATGAACAGCAGACCCATGTCGGTGAACGGACAACGGTGAACGGTGAACGTTTTGTATTATTTTCGGCGTTCCACAATATAGTCGGCGATTGCACTCAGTATCTCTTTGGTTGGTGATGGGGGAAAGAGCGCCAGATCATCTTTGGCCTTGTTGCTTGCGTTCTGCGCGAGCCGGCGTGTATACTCGAAGCCCCCGTATTTTTCTATCAGGTCTTTAGCTTCGATAAACTCGGCCTGTTTAATCCGTTTTCTCAAAAAGATCTCTCTTATCCGTTTGAGGTCGTTCTGGTTGCTTCTTCTGAGGGCGTGGATGAGCGGCAGAGTGACCTTTCCTTCCTTGAAGTCGTTTCCGACTTTTTTTCCAAATTCTCCGACGCTTCCGGTGTAATCCAGAATGTCATCCGTCAACTGGAAGGACATCCCGATGTTTTCTCCGTAAGCCCGCATCGCCGCCTCTTTTTCACGAGAAACACTGCCGAGTATCGCGCCTACCTGGCAGGCTGCAGCCATAAGCACCGCAGTCTTACGGTGGATGACCTGCATATACTCTTCTTCTCCAATCTCCAGGTTCTCTTCATTCAACAGTTGGAGAACTTCACCTTCAGCCATGAGGGTCGTTGCTTCCAGCAACGGTTCCATAATCCGAATATCCCCTTGGAGGGTGGAGATGAGAAGCGACTTTGAATAGAGAAAATCGCCCACCAGAATGACGGCCTGATTGCCGTAAACGTCTTTTGCCGGCGCTTTACCTCTGCGTATTTCCGCGTTGTCTACGACGTCATCATGAAGAAGTGTTGCCGCATGCAGGTATTCGAATATGGCGGAAAGGCCGTATTCATGGTCTCCCGTATACCCGCACATCCGGGCGGCAAGGATCATCAGAAGAGGCCGGACGCGCTTTCCTCCACTGAAAAGTATGTACCGGCTGACATTGGAGATGAAAGGTACATGGGAGGAGAGATTCTGGACGATAGCGTCCTCAATACGTTCAAGGTCGTCTTTTAGCAGGGATAAGAAGTGGTTACCGCTCACGCCCGCAACATAGCGTAAAACTTGCACCTTGTCAAAAGGATTCTCCCCTCGCAGACGGACTGCATGCAGCCGAAGGAAGTCGCCAGGTGCCTGCCGGTGAGTACTGTTTTACAGTCTATACGGAACTTTTTTTCCTCTTAAACGGAAAATGATTTCCACTCCGTTTCGTACGGGGCCGGCCCGATGCAAGCTGTATTACCTACTTATCACGCTATGACCATCCGGTATACCTCTTGCATCATTTTCACAGGAATGATCGGGCTTTTTCCCTTTTCCACGGCTGGTATCCGGGGTTCCGGCCGGGTGTCGGAAGACCCTCCATAGAGCACACAGCGCGGCACAGCCGCAACCAAAAGAATGTTTTGCCACAGAGCGCACGGAGTTTCAAAAAAGTAGGGTGGGCTCTGCCCACCGATGACTCCGGATTGATGCGAAAATGAGATTGCCAAGGGCGTGGAGAGCGAATGATAGCCGGGATTGGGAATGGCTAACGGATAGCGGATAGGACGGTGGGCAACGCCCACCCTGCGCGGCTCGTAATCCGCAACTCGTAACTCGCAACTCGTAACTCGCAACTCGCTTCACATCTTATCCGGCGCCGATACTCCCAGGATTCTAAGACCGTTCTTAAGCACTTGCTGCACGCCGGAAATCAATGCAAGCCTGGCCTGGGTAACTTCTTCATCATCCGATAGAACTCTACAATCGTTATAAAAATTGTGCAAGGCAGTAGCCAGATCGCTCAAATAAAAGGCAATCCGGTGAGGCTCAAAGACTGCGGCACTGTCTTCGATAATCTCGGGATAAGAACCAATCATCTTGAGCAGTTTGATTTCCTCGGGGGCGGCGAGCAATGACAGATTGATGTCCTCCAGAGGACGTATGGAAATCGATCTTTCCGCAGCCATCTCGAAGACACTCGATATACGGGCATGTGCGTACTGGACATAATAAACCGGGTTTTCCTGATTCCGGCTTTTAGCCAGGTCAAGATCGAAATCAAGATGGCTGTTTGAACGCCTGGTCAGGAAATTAAAACGAGCAGCGTCCTTGCCGACCTCATCAATGAGCTCCCTGATGGTAACGAATTCTCCGGCGCGAGTAGACATGGCCACCTGCTTTCCACCCCGAATCAGACTGACGAGCTGTACAAGAATAATCTGCAGCTTTTCCCTGGGCTGCCCCAGGGCTTCGATTGCCGCCTGCAGCCGCGGCACATATCCATGATGGTCGGCTCCCCATATATCTATGAGCAGATCGAATCCCCTTTCCAGCTTATTTAAATGATAAGCGATATCCGATGCAAAATAGGTGGTCGCTCCCTGACCTCGTATGATCACCCTGTCTTTTTCATCACCAAAGGCCGTGGCCTTAAACCACAAGGCCCCATCTTCTTCATAGAGCAGATTCTTTTTACTTAGTAACTCTATGGCTCTTTCCACCGTACTGGTATCGAAAAGGCTTTTCTCACTGAACCAGTGATCATGGACGACATTGAAATCTGTCAGGTCCTTCTTGATGCCCTCAAGAATCAAATTACGCGCCTGCTCGCTAAAATAAGAAACCGCCGTTTCGGGCGGCAGTTTCAGACATTTTCGGCCTTCCCGGTCCGCGATATTCTTCGCGATATCCTTGAGGTAGTCCCCTTTATAGTGATTGTCCGGGAAATCGACCTGTTCTCCCAGGAGTTCCCTGTATCGAAGATAGGCAGAAGACCCAAGGGTGTTCATCTGAGTCCCTACATCATTTATATAATACTCTCTCTCGACCTGATACCCGGCCGTACTTAGAAGATTACACAGACTGTCACCGATTGCGGCCCCACGGCCATGGCCGACGTGCAACGGACCGGTCGGATTGGCACTGACGAACTCCACCTGGACTTTTTTCCCTTTGCCCAGATTGGACCGCCCGAACAGCCTTCCTTCTTTAGAGATCTCCAACAGTACATCCCGCCAGTAGTCATTCTTGACGGAAAAGTTGATGAATCCAGGTCCCGCTATCTCGACCGTGGAAAGGAAATCTGCACCGGTCCGGAGCTCATCCGCCAGAGCCTTTGCCAGAGATTGAGGCTTCTTCCTGAAATAGCGGGCTGTGATCAAGGCCACATTGGACGAATAATCCCCATGAATCTCCATTTTTGCCCGCTCCACCTGAAAAGGCGGAAGCTCATCAAAGACTATGTCGTGACTTTGACAAAGTTTTTTGACGGTATCCGATATAATTGCATATAGTTTCTTTCGCATTCTCTTATCCTGCTAAAAACACGGTATCCCAGGCGCCTCGGTAAGCTGCGGTATTGGAATATCATTCCATTGACCCAGGGCGAACCGGGCTGTTGTTTCCTGTTGGTCTATATTTGATGAAACGCTTGTTATGTCTGCCGACGGAACAAAGCACCTCGTAACTGATAGTATTTGCCCACGCCGCAACCTCGGTTATGTGGATTTCCTCCTTGCCTTGAGAGCCAAAAAGGACCACTTCGTCGCCTGCGACGGCGTCTTCAACATGAGTAATATCGATCATGGTCAGGCACATGCAGACGGTCCCCACAACCCGGGCCCTTTTCCCGCGTACAAGGACCTCTCCCCTGTTTGACAGCAGGCGATTATAACCGTTCTCGTAACCGACCGGTATAGTGGCAATCCTGCTTGCGCCGGGAGTTCTGTACCGGCAGCCGTAACTTACGGGAGTTCCCTCCGGTACTGCAGAAACCTGGATGATCCTGCTCTTAAGGGTCATGGCGGGCTTGAGAGAAATAGAATCTTCAATTATTAATGAAGGAGGAATTCCATAGAGCATAATTCCCGGCCTTACAAGTTCCATTCGCGCTGTCTTATACCCGACAAGGCCCGCTGAATTGGCTATGTGATTTCTTGAAAGCTGGAAGCCCATTCTCCTTCCGAGATCTATCGCCTCAGCCAGCCGTCCTATCTGGGCTCCGGTAAACTCCCTGTCCGTATCTGCGGAGGCAAGGTGAGACATAAGGCCCAGGATCTCCAGCCCCTTTTCAGCAACACGAGAGAGTGCACGCGGCAGATCTGAAAGCGGAATGCCAAGGCGTCCCATGCCGGTCTCTACCTTGAGGTAAACTGCTATCGGCTTGTTTCTCCTGACCGATTCCTTTGCCAGGATCTCTGCAATCTCCAGGTCAAAAATCACCGGAGTAATCCCGTACTCGATTATGTCGATATAATCCCTTGGTTCGGGGACATGCAGGACTATCGGCTGCTTGATCCCGGCGATTCTCAACGCAATCGCCTCTTCAACTGAGGCTATTACAAAACCGTCGGCTCCGGCTTCCTGCAGCGTTTGTCCCACGGGCACAATCCCATGTCCGTACGCGTCGGCCTTGATGACCGGATATAACAAGACACCATTTCCGGCGAGACGCTTTGCCTCTCCATAATTATGGACTATTGCAGACAGATCGATTTCAACTATGCTTTGAGTCATGGGGAAGGCAAAAGAGGGACAAACCGCCTAATTTTCGTAGTTTACCAGATAAAAGCCTTGCTTACAAGATTATCCAACGACCAGAATCCACCGCCTAATCGTCTTGCATATCGAAGTCGTTGAGTCAGATGCAGTCAAATCGGGCATACGGGCGGTGGATTGACCATGGACCACGGACCATGGACGACGTGTTTTCGTGGTCTATCGTCCATCGTCTATGGTCAATCCGCCGCGTGAGAAAGCGCGATTCGTAAGCTTGCACAAATTTTGCGGCGGATTTGGGACTTGACTCACCACGGCCATACAATATCAAGAGCCTCGATGCTTGTAAAGATATCTTCCTCTTTATGGGGCTCAAGGGTGACGATGAGGCCGGAGAAGTTCTTCAACAGCAAGAAAAACGATTCAAAATCTATGTTGCCCTGGCCCACCGGAAGGTGGTCGTCAACCTGCCCCCGGTTATCGTGCACATGGAGTTGTCCGAGGAAAGACCCCAACGCCTCAAACCACAGGCGGACATCGACCCGGGGAGTAAAGGCATTCCAGTGCCCGATATCAAAGCAGAATCCCATACGGGGTGAATCAAGGGCGTTGAAGAGCGCCAGGTGAATGCCGGGATCACTCTCATAGACATTTTCAAACATGATCTTTGTAGTTGTACCGCTCGATTTTTCGAGCAGATTCCGCCAGGTTTCAACGCTCGCCTCCAGCCAAAGATCGAATTGGCTCATGTAGCGCTCGTGGAATCCGGTATGGCAGACGATACTGCGCGGCTCAAATATATCCAACATTTCAAAAGCTTGATCTAAACGTTGCCGCGTTGCCTCTCGCATGATTGAATCCGGTGAGCCCGGGACCATGTCCATAAACGGGGCATGCAGAGTGATCGAGAGCCCCTCCTCTTGCAGCATTCGGGCTATGCTCGAAAACTCCCTGGATGAATACCGATCAAGAGAAAAGCCGTCTATTCCGATCTCCGGATTTATATGATTCCGGAGCACCAGGGAGAGATACTTCTCCTTTAAGAGTCTGAAAGGCACATTTACCTGGACCTTACGAATTAAATCGCCCAATTAGTTCTCCTCCCAAAGGAATCCCAGCTCCTCTCCTGACTTCTGACTCCTCACGCCTGACGGGACCTTAATATGTTTTCTCGGTTCTATCAAGCAGGTTTGACGATGATAAAGCCCAAATCCACCGCCAAATTTGACTCAGTTTGAGAAAATGCCCGATTTGTGACGGCGGATTGACCACAGACGATGGACGATAGACCACGAAAACACATCGTCAATGGTCCGTGGTCCATGGTCAATCCACCGCCCCGTGTGCCCGATTTGACCGTATCTGACTGAACGGTTTCGAAAACCAAACACGAGTAGGCGGTGGATTTGGGAAAGGATAACAGCTTGACATGCTTATACAAAATTAGTAACGTACTCCACGGACTCTCAGTACAGGCCAACATAATAAGGTATCCATATTGCCCTAGAAGTTGCGCAACGCTCAGCAATAACAACCCCTCGCCCCGTCCTCGGGGAGAGGGCAGGGTGAGGGGTCTTAAAGCGGCCCGTTTCCCCCTCACCTCGATCCTCTCCCCCAGGATGGTGGAGAGGAGGCCTATACTCGCGGCATTGGTCCTTTCTGGATACCTATTTGTGTTAAGCTGTACTTAGAGATGTTGCTTTTTGCGGGTCCTTGGTTTTTTTGTCCGGTTTTCAGGGAGCAGGGAAGATGTTTGCAATTGTAAATGAACTTCATTTCAAAGATGGGGATTATATATTCAAAGAGGGCACTTACGGTGACTGGATTTATATCATAAATTCCGGCGAAGTCGAGATCTCCAAATCCTCCAAAGGAGAGAAAATCATAGTAGAGGTATTGAAGGCCGGCGAGATCTTCGGGGAGATGAGTTTCATTGACAAGACCCCCCGCTCGGCATCAGCCATCGCCAGGGGCCGCGTCTCGGTAGGAATCCTGGATCGCGAACAACTCGATTACGAATTTAATAAACTCTCTACTGAAGTACGGACAGTAGTAAAGGCACTTGTCAATCGGCTGCGCCAGACGACAAACCGGGTCAGCGCTTTGTCCGGCCGCGAGGACATGAGGGCTTTCAAGTCGCTGGAAATTCAGTTTAAGACGGCTCGTGATTTCAAGAAGGCTTACAGTGTGAATATCGGCGGAGGAGGAATACTCCTCAGGACCGAGGAACCCGTAACGATGGGCGCCAAATGCGACCTGCGCTTCAATTTGCC
>JAZDGK010000206.1:0-14172 GCA_043806955.1 Pseudomonadota bacterium
GCCTCTTGCAAAACGTCCTCTTTTGCCCAATCTCTGCGTCAGGCTCAGATTTTAATCCTCAAAATACTTAATGTATTCCTCCGGTTAAAATCTTCGCCTTCCTTGACCTTGGGCAAAATTGAACATTTTGCAAGAGGCTCATTGACTATAGACTTTCAGATAATGTTTTTGGGAAGGCAGCAGGGAGGGGATAGTACCTGTTCGTACATCCCCGACCGATAACGCACCCAAAAGCTTTATCTGAAAGTCTATAGTTGGCAGATGGACAACAATAACGTGCCTATAGGAGCTATTCAGTGGATCCTTGGCCACGAGAACGAAGCACCACTGAAATTTACGTTATCCTTAAGCTGCTTCAGGCTTTCCAGAAACACCCTCAGTCGCAAGTTACAGCCGGTATCAGGACCTACCTGGATAAACGATACTACCTGGAGCCAAAGAGAGAAAAGTATCTCCTGGGCATAATCCGAAGGACCAAGCCAGAAACATCACAGTCGCAGCAGTTCAAGTCAACCGGCAGTCCTTTGCTTGATGCGGCAATGGATGCCTACCATTCCGGAAAGCTCGCCATAGGAGAGGCCAGCGAATGATAGCCCTGGACTACATCCAAAGCCGAGGGCTTGAGCATCGGATTCAATCCGGCCAGATCGTTTTGAAGACCTGCCCTTTCTGCGGGGATCAGAAGAGCCATTTCTACATCGACAAAGGCGAAGAGGGCCTTTTCTTCTGTCACAAATGCCAGGAGAAAGGGAACCTTATCAGCCTGAGAAAGCACATGGGAGATTACGAACGAATGTCAGGCGGCAACGGAACCGGCTACAGGAAGAACCAGGCGGCCATAAATCCGGCGTTTCCGGAAAAGGGAAAGGGAAGCCATAGGCCGGATGAGAAAACGGCTTTGAAAGCCCATGAGCGGCTTTTGAACAATCCGGAAGCTTTGGCCTATGCCTATGTCACAGACACCAGGGGCCTGAGCCTGGAAACGGTGAAGGCGTTCAAGCTTGGCATGGAAACGGACAGGCAAGGGGTCCGATGGCTCACTATCCCCCACTATGCAAATGGGAAGCTTTTCAATATCAAGTCTCGAAGCCTACCACCGGCAGAGAAAGACTTTCGGCGGGTTACGGGCTGCAAAAGCATTCTGTTCAATTCAGACGTGATAAAAGGGGCCGAAGAGCTTTTCCTTTGTGAAGGCGAAACCGACACGCTTACGCTTTTGGATCAGGGAATCAGGAACGCAGTGGGGGCCACAAACGGGGCTGGATCTTTTGACCCGGAATGGATCGATCAGCTTTCCGAAGCAAAGAAGATTTTCCTTGTCTATGACGCAGACGAAGCCGGCCAGAAAGGAAGCCGAGAGGTAGCCAGGCGATTAGGCTATGACCGATGTTTCAATGTGCCCTTGCCGGACGGTGAAGACGTCAACAGCTACTTCACGAGCGGGCATGATGTCTTTGACTTTCAAGCCCTGGTGAATCAGGCCAGGCAGTTTGATGTTGCCGGGATCGAGAGCTTTCAATCCGGTCTTGATAAGCTTCAGGCGGAGATTGAACGGCCAGAACAGGAAACCGGCCTTATTACCCCTTGGCCTTCTCTGAATAGGCTTGTCCGGACAGGCTTTCAGGCCGGGGACCTTGTAGTCATTTCCGCACCGCCGAAGATCGGCAAAAGCAGCCTTGCCTTGCAGATTATCACCTTCAACGCCGTGCAGGGCACTCCTGCTTTGTTTTACTGTTTGGAAATGAGACCGCAGCGGCTTATCTCTAAGATAGTCCAATGCGAAACCAAGACGGAAGATATAGGGCCAATCCAAATCGAAAAGGCGCGAAAGGCTTTTGAAGGAAGACCCCTTTATCTCGGCTACTGCTACCAGAAACCGGAATTGACCGGAATCATCGAAACCTTGAAAGCGGCAATCCGGAGATATGGCCTTAAGCTCGTAGTGTTCGACCACCTGCACTTTCTTTGCCGGTCAGTCTCAAACCAGGTTCAGGAGGTAAGCCTTGCGGTTCAGGCATTCAAGTTCCTTGCGGAAGAAATGGAAGTCCCGATCATCCTGATTGCACAGCCGAGGAAGACACAGCCGGACGTAATTATGACCGCACAGGACCTGAAAGATTCTTCTGCCATATACTCTGACTGCGACCACTTAATCATTCTCCATCGAAACCGGAAGGTGAGCACGGGAAAGAACGTGAAAGATGGCATGGAAACCGCAAACCGGGCGTTTGAACCCGTGACTTTGGTTCGGGTTGAAGCTTCCAGGTACAATGCAGGCGGAGAGGCATTGCTTTACTTTCATGGAGAATACTCGAGATTTGATGAGGTAGTCTCATTGAAACGTTAACAGGGGACAGACAACCGATGAGCGCCACGGCGACACAAGCAACCAAACGGTATTGCCTTTCCTGCACGGGCGGCCAGAGGGAAGAAGTCCGACAGTGCACGGACCGGACGTGTCCTTTTTGGATCCATCGGACCGGCAGGCCGAGGGTCTCGGTCAAGACCATACGGACCTTCTGCCTTGAGTGCACCAATGGGAACCGGGACTATGTCCGGGAGTGTCCCGCTTCGGCTTGTCTCTGTTTCCCCTTCCGCATGGGCAGGAATCCGAACATTACCAGGCGTGAACTGACACCCGAACAGAAGGCAAGGAAAGCCGAGATTTTGCTTGAAAATCGCATGATGGTATCAGAGAAGAAGGTGAATCCCGGCACTTCTCTGGCCGGGTAAGGTTACCGTAGCCCGGGGGGGAGTGACCCGACAACAGGACTGACGCAAGAATGGGTGTATTCCCGGCACACAGGAAGGGAAAAAACATGGACAAGACAGACGAAATAGTTACCCTTCATCGACAAGGGAAAAGCCTTCGAGAGATAGCAAAACAGACGGGCCTGTCACACTCCGGAGTCCGATATAAGTTGAACAAAGCCGGCGTGAACTCGCCTGAGACTGAAGACGAGGGCCGGTATATTGACCCTTACGAATACCCTGAACTGCTTGAGGCTTATCGGGAATTGAATTGGAAGATAGGCGATGTTGTACGGGCACTGAAGAGAATAACGAAAGATGTGAACGAACGGCGCCTTATAATCGAGACATCGAGCGGCTGGAAAGTGCACAAGGAACGGTGAGTTGGCAGGTGTCGGCTGGTCACGCACATGCGTCACACGAAACAGCCTATCCGTGTTACGGTTTCTGCGTCAGCGTGACCAAAGTGGCCACCTAAAAAAAAGAACGTCAGCTTCGGGGTGATAAACAGAAGGCCGGGGAAAGTCTTTATCGGCAAGCGTCAAAAAGTTCAAAATACTGAGCATTGGACATTCCGGCGGTACGCATGTTGCTTTTGATTATGTCCATATCAACTGAATCATAGGTCGGGATTACAACCGGTCGGGCTATTCCGGATTTCGTGTACAGCCGGTGACTGCCCTTCTGACGGATAAACTTGAAGCCAAAGGACTCAAAAATACACTCAAGTACTTTCCAACTTACCGGCGTTATGCGTGGCATGCGTGATGGGTATTGGGTTTTCCAGTGATCCGGAAGGGTATGGGCACGGCCACCATGTTATTGTCCTCGTCCACAGGCTCGCACGGTTTTTCATGGGCAGCTTCAAACCCGCAGTCTTTCAGCACCTTATCCAGCGTTTCCCGCTCAATGCATGAGACAAGGAAGAGCTCCAGGGCCTCTATGAGGTTCTCTTTTGCTTTCTCCCGCGTTTCGCCTTGTGAATGGACATCAAGAACCGGGCAGGAAGCGAGATACCACTTCCGTCGTTTCTTGATTGCGACCGGCAGTTTGAGAATTAGAGTCACGAGGGGCATCGTAAATACCTTGTCGGCATCAATGACAACCGTCTAAAGTAGTGTGTCATACTTGCACGCCATTGTCTACAACCTGTCGGCATTAACCGGGATGTTCAAAGCAAACATCCTGCACCAGGGTATCAATAGGGTATCAAGACTGAAAAGGGTTACAGATCACATTGCCCGTAACCCTTTGATTTTAACTGGTGCCCCCGGCGCGACTCGAACGCACGGCACCCAGATTAGGAATCTGGTGCTCTATCCACCTGAGCTACGGGGGCATATCTACAGACTATATAGCCTCTTGCAAAAGTCCCGTCTTTGCTTCGTGCTCTCACTCGTAATTAATCGATGTTCAGGTTGCGCGTTACGAGTTAACATCAGAGCCTCTTGCAAAACGTCCTCTTTTGCCCAACCTCTGCGTCAGGCTCAGATTTTAATCCTCAAAATACGTCCAGTATTCCTCCGGTTAAAATCCTCGCCTTCCTTGACCTTGGCCAAAATTGAACATTTTGCAAGAGGCTCATCATAAAAACACTTTCATTTTTCTGGTTGCCCGAAATACGAAACTCGGAACACGAAACAGAGTTTTCCAGGAGGTCTATAAGTCCTGATTAACATGCCGGACCGATACTGTCAAGGTTGCAGAAGGCGCGAAGTAGAAGTGGGACTATGGCCGTTTGGAACACTGTTGAATTAAGCCAACGTTGAGAAAACATCCCATGTGGCACAGCCGAGGGCGGCTGTGCTACATGTCATATGATGGCCGGTGCATCTCGGACAAAGGATGCCTTAAAGGCAGAAGGTCGGGTTTTTGAGATAATGGTTGTGTGGGGGGAATGGATAGAAAAGGGAAGGATGAGACCTGATGCGTTTCTGTGTAGTGTGGCACAGTCGCCTCGGCTGTGCCGTCAGGCTCGGGACACAGCCGAGGGCGGCTGTGCTACATGACCATGACCTGAATGTATAAAAGGGGACCTGACATCCAGTCGCACTTCTACTTGCACCCGAAGCAGCGCCTGGCAGCGTCCGGCTTGCGGCTTACAACCGTCGGTAAAAAGACCTGCCCCCTTCAAGCTTGAAAAACCAAGGCTTGGATTCGGGCAATCCTCGCTATATAATATTGAGAGGAGCCTGTCGGCCTCGGGCAGTTGTCCGACCGGCGTTCAAGTCAACTGCCGTCGATAAGACCTGATTTCTCGCCTATTGAACGAATCTTGCCGGTGACATCCATCACGATCAGGGTCTGTCCCTTGTGGAGAGTATTCTTTTCCCAAAGAGGAGGAGACAATGACGCGCCATCCAAATGTCTGCCTTATCGGTAATTATCCCCCCAGGAACTGTGGAATTGCCACGTTCACGTCTGACTTGTGTCAGGCATTGGCCGAAAACGGATGCACGAATTATGAGATCGTGGCCATGAACAATCTTCCTGCAGGGTATGGTTACCCGAAGGAAGTGGGGTTCGGAATATACCAGGAAGAGATGCAAGATTACGTCCGGGCGGCAGAGTACATTAACTCATCAGGTTTTGATATTGTCTGCCTCCAGCATGAATTCGGCATATTTGGAGGCCCGGCCGGACGGCATATTTCCCTTCTTCTTGAAAGATTAGCCAGTCCGGTTGTAACGACACTCCACACCATAATGGCCCACCCGCCGCCTGACTACCGGGAATCGATGAACAGGATCGTAAACCATTCGGACCGCCTCGTTGTTCTCAGCGAAATGGGAGGAAGAATTCTAAAAGATGTCTATCAAGTCCCGGCAACAAAGATCGAGTTCATACACCACGGAATTCCGGATGTGCCTTTTATCGATCCCGGTCATTACAAAAAGCAGTTCAATGCGAACAGGGGAACAACCATTCTCACCTTCGGCCTTATCAGTCCGAACAAGGGGATAGAAACCATGATACAGGCGCTTCCGCCCGTGGTGGAACGGCATCCGGACGTGATGTATACCGTACTTGGAGCAACGCACCCCGAAGTGAGGAAAAGGTATGGCGAGTCATACCGCGCTGCTCTCGAAAAGAGTGTCCGGGAGCTGGGGCTTCAAAAGAACGTGATCTTCCACAACCGTTTCGTCTCACTGAGGGAACTGTGCGATTTCATCCTCGCCAGCGATATCTATGTAACCCCTTATCTCTCCCGCGAACAGATCGTCAGTGGGACACTCGCCTATGCGGTGGGCATGGGAAAAGCGGTCGTGTCCACTCCGTACTGGTACGCCCGCGAGGTCCTCGCCAACGGTCGCGGTATTCTCTTTGATTTCGGAGATACCGGGGCGCTGACTTGCGCCCTTCTCGATCTCGTAGGGAATCCTGCCAGGCGCAACAAAATGCGTCTAAGGGCTTATAATCTGGGGCGTGAAATGATCTGGAAAAATGTAGGCAAGAATTACATCGACCTGTTTGTGCGGATGTCGAAACCGGAACCGGCACGAGGAGCGACCCCCGACAAACGAACGTTTGTCATCGGGAGAAACCCAACCGAGAGCGAGAGGATCGCCCCGGGCCTTCTGCCCGTGCTCAATCTGAATCATTTGTATCTGCTCTCCGATGATGTCGGCGTGGTGCAGCATACGGTCTACGGCATTCCAGACCGTCATCACGGCTATAGCACGGACGATGTGGGTCGCGGCTTGGTGGCTGTCATCGGCGCATACAGGGAAGACCCCCAAGAAGGACTGCTCTCGCTGATGAGGACGTATCTGAGCTTTTTGCGTTATGCTCAGACCAAAGACGGCCGTTTCTGTAACTTCATGGGCTATGACAGGCGCTTCCTGGAATCCGGGACGAGCGAGGACACTCTGGGCCGGGCCGTATGGGGGATAGGGTATGCCCTGGCTCATGGACCTTTCGACGGCATGCGCGCCCTGGCCGAAAGAATGCTGGCGAAGGCCAGGCCGCACATAGAAAACCTGCAGGCGCCCCGGGCCAAAGCCTATGCGATTTGCGGTTTGCAGGCGGTCATAAGGACCGGCAGGGATGGAGGATGGGAAGAGTCGGCCGTGATAAGGCTTGCAGATGACCTTGCCGAGCTTTACAGGAAAAACCGTCGCCGGCGCTGGGATTGGTTTGAAAAGACAATCACGTACGGCAATGCAAAGATTTGTCAGTCGTTACTTGAAGCCTATCAATTAACAAATAAAGAAATCCATAAAGAAGCAGCCCTGTCCACATTGAGGTTCCTGGTTGATGCGCAGTGGAACGGACAGTTTTTTGACCTGGTGGGAAATGACGGATGGTATACAAAGGGCGGGGAAAAGGCTCTCTTCGGACAGCAGCCGATAGACGCCGCATACCTGGCCGAAGCGCTTGCCAAGGCTTATGAACTGACAGGGACCGACCGGTACCTGGAGACGGCACGACACGCCGTCAACTGGTTTACCGGACAAAACAGACTGAACACACCTCTTTACGATCTTGCTACCGGTGCGGTTGCAGACGGGTTGGAGCATTACGGCGTGAGTAGAAACTATGGCGCCGAATCCACGATCTGTTTCATACTGGGACTTCTGTCGCTCATCCGGGCATATGCGCAAACTTTTCCCGTCGTGATACGGGAGAACCTTCCGGAAAAGGAACTGCTGACGGGATCATGACAATTTCGGATTTCGGATTGATAGGACGCAGATCAACGCAGATTCTCGCAGACAAAAAACTCGATTTCATGAGCCACGGGATGCGGGTTTCTGAGTTCCAGGTTCACGGTTGTCTCTTAACTCTGAACCTTGAACTGTGAACCGGGAACAACTCTTCACTTTTCACTGTGCCGCGGGCAGGTGTCCGAATAGACGGGATCTGTCCGCAACGTTCCGGATGTATTCCCTGCCTTTTTCTAAACATTTGATATTGACCGGCAACAGGTCGTGATATCGTTCCTGGATGATCTGAGGCAGGACCTTAACAAGGCTCTTCAGCCGAACTACCCCGCACTCCGCGACAAGGGACCCCAAGGCCACCATATTCCCCAGGCGCTCGTCCCCCGCCTCTCTGGCCAGGTCGTTCGCCGGGACAAGCAGGATACTCCGGTTGGATACAGTGATCTCCGAGGGATCGACAAGGGAAGAATTGACGATTATCAAGCCCTTTCGCAGGACGCGCGGGCCGAATCTGGCAAGGGATGGCCTGTTCATAACAATTGCGGCGTAAGGATTATAGATCACCGGAGAACCTATTTCACGGTCCGAAATCACCACTGTGCAGTTTGCCGTACCGCCGCGCATTTCCGGACCGTAGGCAGGCATGTAGGTGACTTCTTTCCCCTCAACCATTGCGGCATTGGCCAGTAAACTGCCCATGAAAAGTATGCCCTGTCCGCCAAGTCCGGCCATGATCAGATCAAAATACATCATGCTCTCCCTTGACGCGCTTCAAATGGCCTTTGAAAATGCCAAGCGGAAACTCACGTGTCAATACCTCACCCACATATCTGGCGGCATCCCTGGGACTCATCTTCCAATTGGTAGGACAAGCTGCCAGAAACTCCACAAACGCATAGCCGTTCTCTTCCACCTGCATCTGGAATGCCCTGCGAACCGCCCTTCTCGCACGAAGTATACTCTTTGGCGTATCGACTGCAACTCTTGCCACAAATGCCGGCCCCTCCAGCCCAGCGATCATTTCTGCCATTTTGAACGGAGCGCCTTCGGTCTTTATCGAGCGTCCAAGCGGGGTGGTGGTGGTCTTCTGCCCCAGGAGCGTAGTAGGGGCCATCTGCCCGCCTGTCATTCCGTAAACGGTATTATTGACGAAGAACACCGCTACCTGTTCGCCGCGATTTGCGGTATGTATTGTCTCAGCAAGGCCGATCGCTGCCAGATCACCGTCGCCCTGATAGGTAAAGACAATGCATTCAGGCCGGGCCCGCTTTATGCCGGTGGCCACGGCTCCTGCACGGCCATGCGGCGCCTCCAGGGTGTCGACTGCGAAATAGTCATATAGAAAGACCGAGCAGCCGATCGACGCAACGGCAACCGTTCTTTCCTGAATCCCGAAATAGTCTATGGATTCAGCGATCAAACGGTGAATTATGGAATGGTGGCACCCGGGGCAATAGCTGAAAGGCACATCGTACAAGCTTTTGGGCCGTTGGAATACCGGCTTCAGCACTGCCTTATTCAAGCGGGATACCTCTTTTCGATCTCTTTCAGGAGATCATTCGGTTTGGGAATGTATCCCGGATAGTTGCACCCTTCAACTATGGTTCCCGGCTTGACCGATAACTTCACATCCTCAATCATCTGGCCGGTGTTCATCTCATATACTACAAAATAATTAATTTTTTGTGAAGTTTCCATGCAAATACCGGAAGGGAACGGAAAGAGACTTATGGGCCGAATCATCCCGACTCGCAAACCCCGGCTGCGGGCCATTTGGATTGAAGACTTGAGGATTCGGGCCAAACTGCCGAAGGCAACGATTATGCTTTTTGCATCTTCAACCATACAGGTCTCAAAAAGCACGTCATTCTCCATGCGTTTGTACTTTTTGAACAGCTTCCAGGTATGCTTTGTCAGCACGCTCGGGTCAAGATAAAGGCTCTTCAGATATCGTGCTTTGCGGTCCCCGGCCCCGGTCAGGGTCCATGTTTTCTTTACTGCCCGCCCTTTGTGCGGGCGAGGTCTGATAGGCTCCTTCATGTGGCCGAGCACGGCATCGCTCAATACAAGGACGGGATTTCTGTACCGGTCGGCTATGTCAAAAGCGAGTCTTGTCAAATCATAGTTTTCCTGAACGGAGTATGGGGCCAGCACAAACGTGCGATAATCTCCGTGCCCGCCGCCTCTGGTTGCCTGAAAGTAATCTCCCTGTGATGCACTGATTCCGCCCAAGCCCGGACCGTTGCGGCAGACATTGACAATCACGCACGGAATCTCCGAACCGGCCATATACGAGATCGCTTCCTGCTTCAACGATATGCCGGGGCTCGACGAGGAAGTCATTGCCCTGGCCCCGGTTGCAGCGGCGCCCATTACCATGCTTATGGCTGCTATCTCGCTCTCGGCGTGAATAAAAATGCCTCCATGCGCCGGCATTTCTCTGGCCATGTATTCCGGTATCTCGTTCTGCGGCGTAATCGGATACCCCGCGTAGAAACGGCATCCGGCCTCAATCGCCCCCATGGCGATAGCTTCATTGCCTTTAATCAGGACTCGTCGAGGCACAGCCTGTCTCTTCATCTTAAGGATCCGGAAAAGGCTAATATACCGCACATAGGTCAATTCCCAATATCGAATGTCCAATGCTCAAGGTCCAAGGTATTTGCTCCTGATTGGAAATTGGTCATTGAACATTGGACATTGATCCTATAATGGTATGATAGAAACTTCTAGGTCCCTTAACGCCAGACCTCAATGACCATATCCGGGCACATCTCGGCGCACAAGGCGCAACCGGTGCATTTCTCCGGCGCCTTCAGGGAGATAACGTGATAGCCTTGTTTATTAAGCTCGTTGCTGATTTCCAGGAGATTCTTCGGGCATGCCATAGTACAAAGCCCGCATCCTTTGCACCTGTCTTGATATAGAATGAGTTTTGGGATTCGATATCGTGCGTGCATTTTTCAGCGGCTGCCGTCAATCAAGACCGGCGGGAACGGACCGGGTGCAGGGTCTGTCACGGAATAAGTTGCGCAATTCTGAGCGCTGAGGCGCCCGTCCGGCAAAACGCGAGGAGGGCGCATACCCGTGAGTATGCAACCGACGAGCAACGCAGCCGGACGGGATGGATCGGCGATCAGAATGCTCAAGTTATTTCGTGACAGGCCCCAAGGGCCTTTATCCTGCTCGCAATCGTTAAGAGGCCGTCGAGCTCATCCGCCTGATGGAGTCGAAAATCCCCGCCTGCCGGCAGAGTCTTTTTCAAGAGGCCTGTTAATACCTTCTTTGGTCCGACCTCAACAAAATCGGAGACACCGCCGGCAATCATTCGCCGCATAGTATCATACCAGAGCACGGAAGAACAAATCTGTCGAGACATGATTTCACGGATCTCTTCCGGATCCCATATTTGGAGACCGGTAACATTGAACAACACGGGAATAGAAGGATTAGAAAGGTTGATTTCTCTCAGAAAGGACCTGAAACTGTCGGCGGCGCCCTGCATAAGCGGACTATGCCACGGGCCGCTCACATTGAGAGGAATTGCCTTCCCGCCATTCGCAGAGATCAGACCGGATACGGCTTCCAGGGCCTTTCTTTCGCCGGTTATTACTATCTGTTTCTCGGCGTTGTGATTGGCAACGGCACATACACCTTCAGTCTTAACCTTATCAAGCAGGTTCCTCGTGCTCTCTATATCCAGCCCGACAGCCGCAAGCATCCCGCCCGGATGTCTTTCGGCTTCACGTTGCATCAGCTTGCCTCTCTCGGATACCAGGCGAAACGTATCTTCAAAGCTGATCACCCCCGCCGCACAGAGCGCCGAGTATTCGCCGAGACTGTGCCCTGCAACGATGTCCGGCGCAATTCCTTCTTCTCTGAAAACGGCCAGACAGGACAAATTGACCGTGGTTATTGCGGGTTGAAGGTTTACGGTTTCCGTGAGCCTTTCTAACGGGCCGTCAAAACAAAGGGATTCCACGTCGAGTCCGGTAACCTTTGAGGCCGTTTCAAAGATTGACCGAATTCCCGGCCGTTTCAGATAGAGGTCTTTCCCCATGCCTGCAAACTGCGATCCCTGGCCGGGAAATAGAAAGGCGATCTTTCGCATGAGCCTAACCCCCGTGTCCGCAGACCGTTATCAGTTCACCGTTGTCCGTGAAAAGCGCGAAAAGCATCTTTGTCGGTGAACGGTCAACGGTCGACAGTGAACGGTTAATAAGCATTTTATTCCACCTCTTCCTCCTCTTCCTCTTCCTCTTCCTCTTCCGCTTCTTCGGTCTCCTCCACCTGCTCTTCCTGAACGTACTCTTTGTACTCTTCGGGACCCATAAGTTCGTTATACTCTTTCAGGGAGGTTACTTTCAAACGCACCAACCACCCGTCCTCATAGGGGTCCTCATTCACTACCTCCGGAGAATCGATTATTTCCTCGTTGATTTCCACCACTTTACCGCTGACGGGCGCATACAGGTCAGAAACGGATTCTGACGATTCTATGCTGCCGAAAGGGTCGTCTTTAACAATTTCTTCTCCTTCTTCCGGAAATTCGATGTACACGACATCTCCCATCCGTTTCTGCCCGTATTCGGTCAAGCCTATCGTAATCCTTTTGTTACCCTCATGCCTGACCCACATGTGCTCTTCTGTATATTTGAGGTCCTCCAGAATAAGCATAGACACCTCCACGTATGGTCGAATAAAATTGACGTTCGGAAACGTTGATTTGGAATTGAATCAAGTGGGTATTTACTTGACTCAGGTGAATCGTGCTCGTGCTCAGCGAAGCGGTGCTCGTAATCGTAATCGCGAAGGAGTTGTCTTTTATGCTGAAGAGCGATTTGGATGCACAAAGAGTCGATTACGATTACGAGCACGAAAAAGGGCTACCTGAGATGTAAACACCCAGATTGAATCATTCCAGGCCATTAGGAGCCTGTCGGACTTAGGGACCTAGACGTTTCAATCATACCATTTTAGGATCAATTTCCAATGTTCAATGCTCAATAACCAATTTCCAATTAGGAGCAAAGACCTTGGACATTGGACATTGAGCATTGGACATTCGATATCGGGAATTCACCTGTGCACGGTATATCAGCATGTTCTGCATCTCCAAGGAATCGCAGTAGATCATCCCCGGCTCTGACGGCTCCTATAATACTGGAGTCTTTCCCTTTTGCAAGAGCATTTTTTCGCTCTGCCGTGGTTTGAAGCGGCTTTGTGCACAGCAGACAAGACGCCTGCTGTCGTTACTCCGGTCTGCGTCTCTGGGAATAGATGTAGCCCAGGACACCTGCCAGAATCAAAACCAGGCTGATAAACTGGCCGGTAGAGAAAACATTGCCGAGCACTCTCCCGCGGGGATCACCGCGATAGTTTTCGATGAGAAAACGAGCCCCGGAATACAGGGTAAGATAGATCCAAACGAGCCGGCCTTCAAACCGTTTGGCCCGACGAACAGTCCACAGTACTAGAAAAATGACGAATACTGCTGCGGCCTCATACAACTGCACGGGATGAAGAGGTATATAGAGTGGAGCCAGAGAATCGGGATTGGTGAACGTGACCGCAAAGCGACCATTCGCCGGCCGGCCGTAACAGCAACCCGCGAAAAAGCACCCTGTACGTCCGAATACCTGGCCGATCGCAAGAGAGGGGACCAGGATATCCATTGTTCTCCAAAGCGGCATTCCATTGCGTCTGATATAGAAAACCGCGACGATAACTGCAAGGATCAGTCCGCCGTAAAAGACAAGGCCGCCTTTCCAGATCTTAACCGTCTCCAGAGGCGCTGAAACAAAGCTTCTGAACTCGACTATGATATAGAGCAATCTTGATCCCGCTATGGCCGAAATAACGATCCAGAAAAACAGATTAGCGGTTTTTTCAGGATCTATACCCAGCCGCCTGGATTCGCGCACGGCAAGCGCCATGCCCATCAGAAAGCCGATAGCGACGAACAGTCCATACGTGTGTACGGTAAGTCCGCCTATGCGAAAAAGAATCGGATGCATACTACCCCGTGTCCATTCAGTGAAATATCGGGTTTCGAGTTTCGAGTTATAACTACCGAATTTTTCGTTTGATCCCGCAACTCGTATCGCGCAACCCGCAACCCGCATTTGGGCGAACACAAGGTTCGCCACCACGATCAATGTATCCTCTTTCTCAATCCGCGTCCCGCAATCCGAAATTGAATAACCAGCAACTCGCAACTCCTCAGTACTCAGTACAGCTCCACACAAATGGGTATCCAGAATGGGTTCGTAACACGAGACGCGGATAGGCGGGGTTTTCTAACCCCGCCCACAATGGACGCCTCGGTCGCCGGGCGGCCCTGGAAAGGGCCGCCTATCCGATGGGGGAATTCCAGCACAATGGATACCTTCTTATGTGGAGCTGTACTCAGCACTCCCTCATAAATCCGAAATCCGAAATGGAATAACCCGGAACCCGTGGCTCTCATCCCGTAACTCATCACTCGTTATTCATGACCCATCACTCATCACTCTTTTTCAATCTGCAATCCGAAATCCAAAATCCGCAATGGAATAGTCACCCCGTCATTCTCTCACCGCATCCCTAGGAGGCTGTCCGACAACTGGGATCGTAACGAGGAAAGCGGAGGACGAGACCAAATCAGCTAGGTAGCTAGAAGGCTGGGAAGCTGGATAAGGTGCTGTCTGCCGCGAGAGCACGGCTCTGGCCTCCCAGCCTCCTGGCCTTCAAGCTTCTAGCCGACAAGACCTATAGC
>JAZDGK010000207.1:0-4236 GCA_043806955.1 Pseudomonadota bacterium
AAATTTGTAAAGCCTCTTCTTTTAAATTATTCTCGAGATAACCGAAATCAGTCGAGATGTTCATATGCTCTGATCCAAAGAACGTTCACAGTTCACCGTTGACCGGTCACCGACAAAACCATGATTTCCCGTCCTCGTCTTTTCAATCCGAAATGCGAAATCCGAAATCCCCAATTCCATAGCGTTTTCCCTGATAACTCCCTCGTTTTTTCAATTCAGCCCTGATTGCATTCAAGGCGCCCGCTTTATCATTTGCCCAGAGAGGCTCCACCAGTTCTTCCGGCCGGGGGTCGCCGGTCAATCTGTGAATAATAAGATCAGGCGGCAGCAGCTCCAGAATGTCACAAACGATTTCGACATACTCATCCTTTTCCAGCGCCCTGTATTGACCCTTTCTTAACAAGTCTTCCATCTGACTCCCCTTAACCACGTACAGGAGATGGATTTTCAGGCCCTGGATTTTTAGGGTGGAGAGGAACCGAGCGGTTTCGATCATTTGCTTTCTGCCCTCTCCGGGCAATCCGATGATTATGTGCACGCATACGGGAATTCCCAGATCTGCAGCGATATTAACGGCATCCAGAAAATCGGCAACGGAATGCCCTCTGTTGATCAATTCGAGAGTTCTGTCGTGGGCGGACTGGAGTCCATATTCAATCCAGACCGCATGTTTTTCTCTGTAGGAAGAAAGCAGTTCGAGTATACCTTTATTCACGCAATCCGGTCTTGTCCCAACGGCCAGTCCCACGATGTCGGGATCATTCAATGCCTGTTCATATCGTTCTTTGAGGATCTCTATCGGGGCATAAGTGTTTGAAAAGGATTGAAAGTAGGCAATGAATTTCTTTGCTCCATATCTCCTGCTCAAAAAGGATTTCGCAGTCCATACTTGCTCGGCAATAGAGATGCCCCGGGCAAATGCTCCCGTTCCCGAACCATGATTATTGCAGTAAATGCAGCCCCGGAGCGACTTGGTCCCATCTCTATTCGGACAGGTAAACCCCGCATCGATCGGTATTTTGTGAACCCGACAGCCGAACACGCCCCGGAGATATTCGTTTAAACTGTAGTAGAGCGGTATCCGTTCACCGTTGACCGTTGACCGTTCACCGAAAAGACGTTCCTCGCGCTTTTCAGGTAATATTTGGCTCCTGGTTTCTGTTTGCTCGTCTTTTGGCATCGGGGACTAGAGACCGAAACGGAATACGCGATCACCGTGACTGTTTGCCAAAAAGACGCTTTTCGGGTTCTTACGGACAACGGTGAACGGATAACGGTGAACGGTTACGTAGAGCCTACCAGCCTCTTTTTCAGCCAATGCAAAGCCTCATCACGCGTATGCACAATACCGGCGAGACGATCATCCTCCAACTCTTCCAGGAGCTGCTTGAACAACGGACCGGGTTCCAGATGAAAAACATTGATGAGATCATCACCTGTGACCAGGCGTGGCACCGCATGAAGAAGCCTGAGCCTCTCCTTGTAGACCAGCATTGTTTTTTCAAACAGCTCAAGGAGGAGCTGTTCGGTGTCAAGCGGTTTCATCGGGCCGCTGCCCGCAAGACTGTCTGCCATCGCCAGCAGGAATAAGCCCGGGACATCACCTTCGGTCTCACGAACGAGCCGTGAAACAGCCCTGCCGGTCAATTCCCCCGATCTGAGTATATTCGTCAGATGGAACGGTCTCATATGGAGCGATATCAGTCTCTCAACGAAATGTGTGTTTTTTGTGCTCCATTTCAGCCTCTGTGCGATCTCGAGGAAGATAAGACTGCCAACCTGGTCATGATTGTGGAAGGTGAACTTCTCGCCTGTTCTTTGTATCGTTCCGGGTTTTCCCAAATCGTGGAACAGAGCAGCCCACTTGAGTAAAGAGGGCCTGTGCCGGCCCTCCAAATACTCCAGAATACCTCCAGTACAGCCGGGAGGGAAATAGGAGGTCGGTTCGGCTTGAAGCTTTTCCATCCAGTCGAGTGTGAGGAGAGAATGATTATAGACGTCAAGATGATGATAACCGAATTGGTTAATGCGATGCATTTCTTCGATTTCCGGAAGAATAGCCCTGAGGAGCCCGTCTTCATCCATCCACCTTAGAATCCGGGCGGTTTTGCTCGCTTGAAATATAGTATTCAATTCGTACGAGCTCCGTTCGGCGGAAACCTTCCGGATTAAGCCAATATGCCTCGTAATAGTCCGGCGTG
Source organism: Pseudomonadota bacterium (assembly GCA_043806955.1). Taxonomy (GTDB): domain Bacteria; phylum Desulfobacterota; class QYQD01; order QYQD01; family JAZDGK01; genus JAZDGK01. The sequence continues at coordinate 2,202 of JAZDGK010000207.1, forward strand.
ACTCAGGATCGATCACAAAGTCAAGAAAACCGGCAAATCTGTAAGCCCTGAGCATACGCAAAGGATCATCTATAACGCTCCGCTCGGCCACGAAGCGTATGACGCCTCTCTTGAGGTCTTCGTATCCTCCGGCCGGATCGATTACAGGCAAAAAAACCTCATCAATTTCAGCAGGCAGAAATACTCCCATAGCATTTATTGTCAAGTCGCGAAGAGAGAGATCTTCTTCGATACTTCTGCTTCCGTTCCGAAATTCCGTGAAATCCACCTGGTAATCCGGAAGGACTACTCTTGCGGTTTTTTCTCGCGGATCGAGAAGGACATAGGCGCCTCCTGTCACTTCTGCGAATTGTTCCGCCAGCGACAGTGCGCCCTGCGGCACCGTCAGGTCGATGTCCGCCGGTTTGCGTCCGAGGACTATATCCCGTACAGTACCGCCGGCCAGAAAAAGTCCGAGACCGTTGCCGCCTGACCTGCCGGCCAGAGAAAGAACGTCTTCCGGCACACAAGCGCGAAGATCAAGGGAGGACAAAGAAGGCATGAAAACATTTTTAACAGGGAGAACAGACTTTTGCAAGGGGACAGGGAACAGAAGGCCGGGAAGCTAGGAAGCCGGGAGGCTGGGAAGCCGAAGTTAGGAGGCTACAAAGTTGACCCGCTGGGATTGCCTTCTCAGCCTTCTCGCTTCCCAGCATCCCAGCCTTCAAGCCTAATCCTCGCGTTCCTTGACCTTGAACAAAATTGAGACTTTTTAGACACCTTCTTAGCGGCAGGAATCAGGAGGCGAAATTTGCAGATGGGCAGAGAGCTCAAACAAAGGTCACGATCTTCTACTTCTTTTCTCTCTCGTCTTTTGCATCGTCGCAATGTCCGGAACACTTGCTCCGCTGTCCTTTTAAGCTTACGGAAGATATCGGCATTTCGCAGAGGCACCCGCCGAGATTGTCCCAGACCCACCAGCACCTCTCCATCCGCGGACAGAAACGGCAATAGTAGAAATCAGCCATTTTCGCGACCCCCTATACGTCAAATAGTTGACTGCAGCATGTATAGATGTCGCGTGTTTGACACGCGACTTTTCCAGGATCATTCTCCGTATAACTCTTTCCTTCTACGAATACCCTCAGTTCATGATCCAGGAGGTCTTCACGGGACAGCATGTATAGATGGTGAATTGTCCCGCCTTTTTCAACAGGGACAACCAGGTCTCCGGCTCTTTTGTGGTTGTGAGAGTAGTTCATGAGCTTCACTTCCATTCCTGTAATTTTGTCAACCCTTTATTCAGTTTATCGGGAAAACGGTTCATTTACTGAAATCACAGAGCATTCCAACAACTGTTTCTCCTTACCTTGCTTGAAATGCAAGAAGCCGGCCAGAACGGCGAAGGAGTCCCGGGAGCCTGTCGGCGGGTGCAATTTAAAAGGTATGTCCGGTGTTGTTTCCGCACCAACCTGCGCCCGTGGCGACTGCGCCATGATAATGGCAACCGAAGCAGCCCTGCGCCCCCCCACAATGGTTATGAGTATGACAGCTCAGACAGAAGTTTACCTGACACCAGGCCCCCTCCCCTGAACCGCAGCCACTCACAACATTGCCGTTGACTTCTTTTCTTAACAGGTACCCGGAATTCAGGACAGTGCCGTGAGGCTCATGGCAATCGAGGCAGGACAGGACATAATTGGGTTGCACCGGAATCATATTATAAGGGGACAGAATCTGTTCCCAGCCCTGGCTTCCATCCACGGTGCGAGATCGATACCTGGCGCCGTGCTTATCGCCGTCTGCCCCCCATTTTATTCTTGAAAGATACCCTGCCGGAGCTCCAGCTCCGCCCCTGCCGGGCCAGGCCTGTGATTGCGTAGTCGGGACCTGGTCCTGGTGGCAATCCAGACAGAACGTATTGTAGTCGGGTACCTTCGAGCCGTCATGAATGGCGCCCATCGCATTGGGTTCGAACGTCCCAGTCGATCCGTACATATACGGCGATCTGTACCATCCTCCGACCGAAGCTGCGTAAGCATCCATCCGTTCGCCG
>JAZDGK010000208.1:0-16754 GCA_043806955.1 Pseudomonadota bacterium
ATCTGAGAGAGGACCTCTACTACCGGCTGAATGTGGTTCATCTGCACCTGCCCGCCCTCAGAGAAAGGGCGGACGACATACCGACACTGGCGACACATTTCCTGAAGAAATACGCCGAGGAAGTCGGAAAGAAAGACATCTCCATTTCTCCGGCCGCCATGCGGCACCTCTATTCGCGGGCCTGGCCCGGGAATGTGCGTGAACTCGAACATGTCGTTGAGCGGGCAGTCATTCTGAGTTCCGGCACGGAAATAACCCCTTCCGACATGGATGCGGAACCTGATCCACAGCAGGCCGTCATGATTGATGTTGACCGCCTGATCCCCATGCACGTCAAATTGAATGAGGCATTGGACCATGTCGAGATAAAGATGATTAAGCGCGCCATGGCCCGTTCAGGAAATGTTCAGGCCCATGCCGCCGGGTTGCTGGGAATAACCAAGAGCCTGCTGCAATACAAAATGAAGAAATACGATTTTTAATCAGGAAAGCACGAAAAGAAAAAGACTGAAATTCTTTTCCTGTTTTCCTGTTTTCCTGATTGATAAACTCTTGCTTTAGGAAACAGACCTGTTTATTTTGTGAAAGCCAATCCTGTCGGCTCTATTCTGTACATACGGAGGACAAATCGTGCAGTTCAAGGTGGATATCAACAGGGAATCTCTTACCGATCCTGAAAGAAAGACCCTTGAGAATATGTGGAGAAATTGTGCCCGGCGTATCATTCTCAGCACCACGCTGGCCGGAAGCGGACACCCTGGAGGGTCCCTTTCATCACTCGGTCTTCTTCTCATGCTTTATTCGATCATAAGCCACAAGCCCAAGGACCCTGACTGGCCGAAAAGGGATCGAGTGCTGATCAGTATGGGTCATGTCTCGCCGGGTGCATACAGCGTCCTGAGCGAGTTCGGGTACTTTCCTGAAGACCGTTTCCTTTTGGAATTCCGCAGCGCCGGATCGCCTTTTTCCGGTCATGTCGAACAGTGTGTCCCGGGAGTGGAATGGAACACGGGCAATCTGGGGCAGGGCCTGTCCGCTGCAACAGGCATGGCCTTGGCCATGAAAATAAAAAAGCAGAAAACCCGTGTATTCGCTCTGATGGGCGACGGCGAACAGCAAAAAGGGCAGATCTCCGAAGCCAGGCGGTTCGCCTGCAAATACAGGCTGGGGAACCTCACAGCGATTATTGACCGTAACGGACTCCAAATCTGCGGCAGCACGCAGGAAGTGATGCCCCAGGACCTGGCAGCAGAATACAAAGCGAACAAATGGAACGTTATCGAGATAGAGAACGGACATGACTTTGATGAAATCTTCGCTGCGTTCAGGAATGCCGTTAAAGGCCGGGTCGATGATCCTGGACTTCCCACTGCAATCATAGCGCATACGATCATGGGCAAGGGTGTCTCCTTCATGGAGAATCGCTGCAAGTATCACGGCCAGGCGTTATCGGTCGATGACGCGAAAAAGGCCTTGAGCGAACTCGGTTTTGACGATGATCTTTCAATATGGGTGGCGCAAAGGAAGGAAAACAAAACCTTCAGCCGGCCGAATTCGAATTGTACCGTTTTTCCGGAGATAAATGCGGGCGCTCCCATCCTGTACGACCCGGAGAAAAAGACCGATAACCGATCGGCTTACGGTGCTGCCTTGCTCGATTTGGCAAAAGTAAACAATGCCGGCGGCAAACCGCCCAGGATAACCGCGTTTTCCTGCGACCTTGAAGGGTCGGTCAAGATGGACAAGTTTCACAGCTCATATCCCGAGGCATTTTTCGAGGTCGGCATACAGGAGCATCATACTGCTACTCTGGCGGGGGCGATGAGCCGTGAAGGCTTTTTGAGTTTCTTCAGCACGTTCGGGGCCTTTGGAGTCGATGAAGTATACAATCAGCTTCGGTTAAGCGACATAAACGGAACGTCACTCAAACTCGTGTGCACTCATCTGGGGCTGGATGTGGGAGAGGACGGCCCGACGCATCAGTGCATCGATTATGTAGGTTTGCTCAATAATCTTTATGAGTTCGAGATTTTTATGCCGGCAGATCCCAATCAGACCGATCGAATTATTCGTTATATATCGGTTACCCCCGGCAACCACTTTGTCGGAATGGGACGCTCAAAAATTCCCGTTATTACCGATGCCAAGGGGAAGGCGTTTTTCGGGCTTGAATACCGGTTTATACCCGGCGTTGCCGACTGGCTCCGTAAAGGTCCTGACGGATGTATCGTCAGCTATGGATCTATCATTCCCCGGGCACTGGCCGCAGTAGATCTGCTTCGCAAGGAACACGGCATCTCCGTGAGCCTGCTCAATATGGCTTCGATCAAGCCGGTTGACCGGAAGAACATAATTAAGGCGGCAAAAACAGGGTTTATCGTCGTTGCCGAGGACCACAACGTTAACACCGGACTGGGGAGAATTGTCGGAAACATCCTGGCGGAAGAGCGTATCGATGCGGTCTTCAAAAGCCTCGGTGTGAAGAAATACAGTCTTTCCGGAAAACCGGATGATCTTTATCGCCTTGAAGGTCTTGACTCCGAGTCGATTTCCAAAACACTCCTGCAAATCTGCAAGAAGCGTACGAAGATAAAAAGGGTAAGCTGACGAAAGGTATTCCCAGTTCGGATATGAAACAGGTAATCGTTCACCGTTCACCGTGGACCGTTCACCGAAAAGACGTTTTTCGCACGGGGCGGTGGCCGAACAACGGGCTCGGTATTCGATACTTGGTGGTTCTAAGGGTCTGTCACGGAATAAGTTGCGCAATTCTGAGTGCTGAGGCGCCCGTCCGGCCAGGCGCGAGGAGGGCGCATATCGTGAGTATGCAACCGACGAGCAACGCAGCCGGACGGGATGGATCGGCGCTCAGAATGCTCAAGTTATTCCGTGACAGACCCTAAGTTCACGGTTCCCAGTTCCAGGTTTAACTGTGGACTCTGAACCGTGAACCTGGAACCAGCATCTAATGATCGTTCACCCGGTGAAACAAACGCTCACTAATTCCGGGGGCTGTTGAAGGCTCAGACCATTTCACGGGGCGTTGGAGATGCCATGAGATTATTTCACGGGGTTCACCGAAGGAATGCTTTTCCGGTTCCTACGGACAACGGTGAACGGTTGCTGAAACAGGGGCCTGTCGCATTCCACCTTGATCGCCCCCCAAGTATTTCGGCCGCCTTTGTTCTATTGGTCCGGGTCAGCTTCATCTTTGGATATCTTCAGCAACGGAAGGATATCATCTAAGGCCATTTCCTTTCCCCCTTCCTCCCAGAACAGGCGGCCGCCATCCTCCAGAAAATACCAGAGGATTTGCCGGACCAGTCCAATCGCCAAAACGAGAGCCTGCCATGAATCGACACCGACTGCATCATGAATTCTGTCGCGCAGGCCCTCCATTCTCACGGGGCATGACCATGAGTCGCCGTTGACTCGGTATGGCATCCCCACAGCGATACGGATCGATCTCCTCTCACCTGTAGCTGAAACCGCAAAAATCTCCCGTTCTCCAATGATTCCGTCCATATCGTTTGTCTCGCTCCACTTATCTGGTTTTCATGCGGAAAGATGACTATTGAAACCAATCGGTTTATCGTGCTCGTGCTCAGCGCAGCGGTGCTCGTAATCGTAATCGAACAGCAATGGGTCTAACGCCAAAGACGCGACCTTGCCCCGGTCAAGCATCTCCATCTTTCCAACAACTTTTTCCAATGTTTGCAAATGGTATCACTAGGAGTCTGTCGGACTTAGGGGATCGTCACGAGGAAGTGGAGGAACGAGACCAAATATTCACGAATTTGAAGCGCATAGTGTTGCTATGCAACGAAAATTCGGGGATATTTGGGCCGTTCCCCCCACTTCCGCAGTAGATCATCCCTAAGTCCGACAGGCTCCTCGGGGCAGTAACCATCCCAAATCCCACCAATCTAAGCCAGTTGCCATCAATCCACCTTCAAGCCTGACAAATAATGCGGCTGAAACTACAAGAACCGACAATATAGGCAGCATCAGTTTCCAATACTTCGTTTCCGGATGTCTCCACGGCGCAAGGTGAAAAATCAAAGAGATCGATATCACAAATAACCCGATCCCCAGAGCGTCTTCTGCAGACTTCCCTTTGAAAAGCTGCAAGATCGCCAACAGAAAAAGCCATAGAGATGAACCCATCCATCCACCTATCCATCCGATCTTTTCGCCTGTTCTCTTGCGCATATTTCAGTGTACCCGTTTTGGACGTTGACGAAACAGTTGCGACTTTTCCATCGGCTTCCTTTTTGAATGGCTTCATCCGCGGCCGAAGTGCATACCCTTTTTGCCATCACCCATCGTCTCCGTAAAGTCAAGTCCTCGTCCCCCTGCCTTTCGGGGCGAGCGCATCAAGCATTTTGCTCCATTCACCAGGAGAATGCTGAGCACTGCACTTTTCCCACGACCGGGCAATGCCGATGTCATAGCCGTACATAACGGTAATGGACAGAAGGTCCTGATTCATAATATTCGGACACTCATAGAGCATCGTGGCAGCCACTTCGGAAATGGCTTTGTTGAAGTCCTCGGGCTTATTCTTCCAAATGGCCGTTGCCTTGCAGTACTTGACCTCTTTGCCGTTAATCGTATCTTTTCCCATGAGAATGTTTGCCACATGCACTTTCCCTGATCCCTCGATACATTTTTGTGCAGCGATCAGCTTTGACAGCATGCCGTCTCGGTTTACGCCTGTTGTCACTATGGTAGTAAAAACCGCAACAACAAGCAGCCAGACGGCTGCGATCAATAAGTGCCATTTCCAGACGGCAGGAAGGCCAATTCCAGCGGGACAATCGGCAGCAACAACATAGGTCTTCGCAATCAGATCGTGTAATGATTGCCTGGATCGGCGATTGAAGACGGCGAGATAGAGAATTGTACCTCCGAGGCCGAAGACTGCCAGACTTATCATCAGTCCCAAAGGGGTTACCGCGATTGAAGTCGGGATGATAGCGCCGTTTAGAAAGAACGGAGTAGCAAGGATGGTAAAACGGAAAAAGGAGCGACTGACAGATATGGAATTGCCATTCCCACTCTGTACCCTAATGCCAGCCAGCCTCTTGCCTATAGTCCTGCCACCACCAACTGTGCTGTTCAGAAGACCAAAATATGAAAAAGCGATAAAGAAACCAAGCAAACGCCCCCATCCCGCCATTCGTGAAAAACAGTCAAAGAAAAGAAGGCCGAGTAAGTATCCGCTCAGACCAAGTATGGCCGCGTCGATAAGGAACGCAAAAATGCGCCTCCCAAACCCACTTATTATCGAAGCCGATGTCTGGGCACCGGAGCTACTCGGGACAGAAGACGAACCATTCTGATCCATACCGCTTTACCCCATTTTAGGTTTCGGAGATTATTATGGATTTTGCTCCAAAAATCAATAGGGGAGAAAGGACATACTCTCCGTTGGTTGAATTCCCTCCGCCGCGGATGACGGGGGTACTGGAGCCCAATCCGTTCCGCACCGATCGGGTAATTATCAAACCGGAGGCTATCGAGAATTCGGGCCGGATTGAGATATAGACTTCCAGATAAAGCTTTTGGGTGCGTTATTGGTCGGGGATGTACGAACAGGTACTATCCCCTCCCTGCTGCCTTCCCAAAAACATTATCTGAAAGTCTATAGTGTAGAATATGGCTTAGACCGTTATGGGTGAAATCTTTTTCTTTAAAAAGAGCAAGATATTTCACCCATAACGGTACTACTTTTCCACTAATACTCACATCAGGACCTCTATACTCTGCAAAAAGCACGATAATTCCGGACGTAGTATTCTCTGGCACGAATTATGCTTAAACATATTACGGATCGCATTTCCAAATTACAGGGATGTATGGTTCGGAACGGGTTCAGGGAAGAATAGGCTCACGGGCTCACATCCACTTATACCCCAGTAAAGAACAGGTTCCAAAATTTCAGACCATCCAGGAAATTTTCTACCGGCGTGTTCCCCCCACTATTGGGAGTGTCTCTTAAAGGATTCGTAAGAGACAGGTGCTACACGGTTGGAGTCTAGAGACACCGTGTGAAGTTTGCACCTGGCGAAAGGAAAACACTCCAGCCTGGGAAACCAGGCGGGAACTCTTCTGGCTGAAAGGGGGTGGTAGTCTATGTTTGTGCTTTAAGGGCAATTATCACGGATACGGACAAACACCTATTGATTTTAATCTGCTACATCTACAGAAAAGGAGATAAGGATGAGGAAAGTGGAAATGTTTAAGTTGCACTGTAATTTCTGGAGGTTTCTGATCTTGGGTCTGGTGGCACTGGCGGGACTTGCATGTTATACCACTCAGGCCACGGCAGCAGTGAAATATGTCTCTCCTGGTCAGAAAATTCAAGCGGCAATCGATAGCGCTGTGAATGGAGATGTGATCATTGTAAATCAAGGTACCTACTACGAATGTATCAGCTTCAAAGGTAAGGCTATCACCGTCCAGAGTACAAACCCGGATAACCCGTCTGTCGTTGCCGCTACAAAGATTAATGGCAACCAGGCCGACAGTGTGGTGCTTTTCGCTAACAAAGAAGGAGCCAGCTCCGTTCTGAGCGGGCTCACCATCACAAACGGTAAGTCCAAACACGGTGGCGGCGGGATTTGCATCGTCCCGACGTACATTGACGAAGTTCCGGCCAGTCCCACCATAAACAAATGTGTCATTACCGGAAACTCGACTCCGGCCTACGGCGGTGGCGGCGGTGGAATCTTCTGTGGCGAGAACTGTAACGCCATCATTACCGGCTGCACGATTAGTAGTAACACGGTTGCCGCAACACACAGTGGGGGCGGCATCTTTTGCTTCGGCGCCTCGCCCAGGATCACTAATTGTACGATTAAGGGCAATACAGCTTTGAACGGCGCGGGAATCTGTTACATATCCTATCAGTGCGATAGCGAAGGCTGCGAGGGATCGTATTACTCCGACCCGATTATTGTTAATTGCGTCATTGTTGGAAATTCAGGCAAAGGCATATATTCCACGATGTATTCTTACGCTACGATCACGAATTGCACGATCAGCGGGAATACGGGAGGAGGCTATTGTTTTAATGGTGGTTGCGATACCATCACCAACTGCGTTGTTTGGGGCAATACGTCTTATGGAATCAGCCCCGGCTGCCCCAGGGTCACCTATTCCGACGTCCAGGGCGGCTATTCCGGGACCGGAAATATCAATGCCGATCCGAAGTTCGTGAATCCCGGCGGTGGAGATTATCACATAACCAACGGGTCTCCCTGTATAAATAAGGGCAGCAACAGCGCCCCGGCGCTGCCCGCTACAGACATAGACGGTAATGCCCGCATAATAAGCGGTATTGTGGATATGGGTGCTGATGAGTATCTTCCGATTGTCACCATTAGCGCCACGGACAGCACTGCAGTAGAGCCGGGGACCGATACCGGAAAGTTTACCGTCAACCGGACGGGCCCGACCAACCAAGCGCTCACTGTTTACTACTCATATAACGGCACAGCCATCAAAGGAACCGATTATACAGCTTCGCCGGATCTAACTGGGTCGATAACCATACCGGCCGGATACACTTCTACAACCATTACGGTGACGCCGAAAGACGATGCGGCTGTAGAGGCAAACGAAACCGTAATGGTTACGCTCTCAGCCAGCAGCACGTACAACATTGGCTCGCCAAGCAATGCCACTGTTAACATCTATGATAATGACGCTGTGGTGACTATCGCTGCCACGGACAACAACGCTTCCGAGCCGGGTTCGAATACCGGAAAGTTCAGGATCAGTCGGAGCCAAGCTACCGCTTCGTCTCTCACTGTGTATAATACCATCAGCGGTACGGCTGCGAACGGGACCGATTACTCCTCAATCACTACGTCGAGAACGATAGCGGCCAATTCTACTTATGTTGATATCACAGTAACGCCTAAAAACGATTACGTAAAAGAGTCCACTGAAACGGTTGTGCTCACGATTTCAACCAATGCCTACTACAAAGTGGGCTCGCCGAGCAGCGCCACAGTCTACATCTATGACAATGATTAGGACCGCTTATCTTTAGAAATGGAAGGCAAAGCCGGATTCCCGGCTTTGCCTTCTGCCGAGGTAGCCAGGCATTTTCCGTTCCTTATCTCCTCTCTATGCCCGTTCTGTGCCTTTGGAACATACTGGTCTCCATGAAATGGCTGTTCAAGGGTAAATATTTTTCCACAATTTGAGACAAGAATTCGTCTTTCTGTGGAATTCTTTTTTCACCCTGTTTATACCTGTAATTCTCATCTGAGCATATCCATGTGCTATAGTTGTCGTTTCTGTGCTGCAGCATCTTGGCATGATCCCTGCTTGTTTCTCCTATACTGAACTGCTCACTCTATCGACCACGGACAATATCGGAGTCACGAATATACTCTGCAGCAACAACGGGACGACCTCGTGACCTCCGGGGCCAACGCCGAAGTACGGCGCGACATGGACCTGGAACCGGCCTGGCGGAAACGGGACCAAGACCGCCCGGGGGAAGTTCAGAGATGCGGCAGGCAACTGGTCAACTCCGGTCAGTGATACGATCGTCCTTGATGCCACGGCTCCGGTGACCACGTTTTCCCCTGCGGGTGGCTCCTGTGCGTCCGGCCAGACCGTGACCGTGTCGGCGGCCGATGCATTGAGTGGAGTCGATAAGATCTACTGGCCGGCAAACAACGAAGTAGTGAAGACACAGACATACACCACTACCGCGCCCTAAGGCATTTATATGGTGGTGGTTTTTTTCAGAACATACCGGGAAGACGGGATGCTTGCCGGTCCGGTTTTTCCGGTTGTCTTTTTGCACTGTTTTTTCGAAAGAAATAAGACGGGACAATCAAAACACAAGGAGGAAAGTTGCAAATGAATGTGATTTTCAAGTCTCATGTGAGCAGTAAGTTATTTTTGGTACTGGCCGTATTTGCCCTGCTCCTGTTCCCTTTACTGGGAAGGGCAAACGCAGGGGTTTTTTATGTCAGCCCGGGGCTCTATTACGTCCCTGATGATTCCTGCTTAATCCAACAGGCGATTGATGAGGCGGAACCCGGGTCAACCGTTATTGTCGGGCCGGGTTTCTATTGGGGAAGTTTTCGTATTACAAAACCCATCACTCTTCGTAGTGAACAGGGTCCGGACGTCACCACCATTCGAGGCAACGGTGCTCCCTGGCAGCTCACTCCGCTGAGTGCCGGCGTCACAATCACGCAGTGTGACGGAGCGGTACTGGACGGGTTTACTATTACCAACGAGTGGAATCCCGAGGCCGGAATAATGTGTTCGGAAATGGGAGGCGGCTGGACTAATGTCAAAGGCGGCATCTGGTGTTACAAATCCACCAATACGACTATTAAGAACTGTATCGTTACGCGCAATTACGGAGGTTCCGGCGGGGGCATTGTCTGCGAACTGGCCTCGCCCGCTATTGAAGACTGTATAATCAGCAGCAATGGAGGAGAAGTTGTTGGCGGGATCTACTGCGTAAACAGCTCACCCGCAATCACCAATTGCCTCATCAGCAATAATCATGGGTGCTCGGCCGGAGGCATTGCCTGCTTGAATACCACCAGGAGAAAGTGGATGGATTGGGGACCGGACCGTGTAGACCCTTATTGCGAGAACGGGGGTTACGCCTGCCTTGACAGTTGCTCGCCCGTGCTTGTCAATTGCACCGTCGGCAGGAATAAGGCACTTTCCTGCGGAGGCGCGGGGGGGATTTGTTTGTATGCCGGGGACTTCGCCGGCGTCTCGCTGTCCATGGTGAACAGCATTGTCTGGGGGAACATCGGTGTTTGGGGAGATCCTTCCCAAATCTACATCTATGACAACGGCACTATTACTATCAGTTACTCCGATATTCAACCAACCCGCCCTCTCGACCACGCTTTTGTCGAACAAGGTATCGGCAATATTACTCTCGATCCGGAATTCATAGACGACCTGTGTCACCTCGACCGAAGCTCTCCGTGCATAGATGCGGGAAGCAATGACGTTCTTGGGCTGCCTCAGTACGATTTGGAAGGCAATCCCAGAATAGTCGACGGGAATAATGACGGGATTTCGGTGGTGGACATCGGGGCCTACGAGGTGGGGGAGTATGATCCAAATCTGCTCGTGGCCCAATTCAATACTGACCCGCCGGCAGGATCATTAAAACTCAACCCGTTCGCGACAACACAGATTCTGGAGCCTCTGACCGTGCAGTATACAGACACATCAACCGGCACGGTCAACGGTTGGTCCTGGGACTTCGGAGATGGAACAACCGGCACTGAGCAAAATCCGTCGCATACTTATACCAAGACGGGAGACTATACTATATCCCTTACCGTCACCGGGACGGACGGCTCGGATAGCCGGACCGTTCAATACTGCGTTCACGTTACGGACATTCCCAGAATCATTCAGATCGAGCCGGGTGGACAGATCCAGCCCGGTGGAACGATCAGTATTGTCGGATACGATTTCGGTGATGCCGGAGACCCGATCGGCAGCAATCAATACCATCCCGGTGATCCCGCGGATCGTAGCGTGACTATCGGCGATGTTACTTACAGACTGGGTGATCCCAACATAATCGGCTGGTATGATTGTATCATTTACGTCAAGGTCCCCGATTATGACTGCAGCATCTTTGGAGGGAGTCAGTCAGTCACCAGGGATGTTTCTGTTACGATTAATGACTACTACAAGACCAACAACATGCCGCTTACTATCCTGCGCCCCGTGCCCACGGTCTCTGTGACCGCCACCGACCCGAGTGCCTCCGAGCCGGGCACGGACACCGGCAGCTTCACCATAACCCGCACAAATGCAACCTGTGACCTTACAGTGAACTACACATTGAGCGGCTCTGCCTCGAACGGATCGGATTATAACTACGTGAACAACTCACTAACCATGCCGGTCGGGGTTTCATCAATTGCCGTCGCTATCGTTCCCAAGGACGATACAGCGATTGAGGGAAATGAGGAAGTCACACTCAGTCTCTCCAGCAGTAGCTCCTACACCAGAGGCACAGCGAACTATGCTATCGTGACCATCATAGATAATGACAAACCCACGGTTACGGTAAGCGTCTCAGACAGCAGCGCGTCGGAACCGGGCACAAATACCGGCGCCTTCAAGGTGAGCCGTACCGGGAGCACGGCTTCACCGCTCGCGGTAAGCTACACTGTGAATGGAACGGCGACCGGCGGCACGGATTACAACGCCCTTTCCGGAACCGTGACCATAAATGCCGGCTATTCATATGCTACAGTCTACGTAACCCCTAAGGACGACACTACGTATGAAGGAAGCGAAACAGTTGTTCTAACACTTTCAACTAACGCTTCTTATATCGTGGGGACCGCCAAAACCGCCACGGTAAATATCGCGGATAACGACAAACCGACGGTTACGGTAACTGCTACAGACAGCATGGCTTCGGAACCGGGTACGGATACGAGCAAGTTTACAGTCAGCCGCGGGGTGAGCGTCACCTCCTCGCTTACCGTATACTACATGGTAGGCGGCACGGCAACAAACGGGACGGATTACAACAGTATTTCGACCTCGGTAACCATACCCGCAGGTTCTTCTTCGACTACCGTGCCCGTGACCCCGAAAGACGACACGGCCAGTGAAGGAAGCGAAACCGTTTCCATTACCATTTCAACTAATACGAATTATGTCGTCGGGAGCCCGAGCAGCGCCACTGTAACCATTGCCGACGATGAGATGCCGACGGTAAGCGTAAGCGTTACAGACAGCAGCGCCTCGGAAGCAGGCGGGAATACCGGCGCCTTCACCATAAGCAGAGTGGGAAGCACTGCTTCTTCCCTCACCGTGAATTACACGGTGAGCGGTTCCGCAATCAACGGAACGGATTACGCAGCGCTTTCCGGATCGGTGACCATACCGGCGGGTTCATCATCGGCCCCCGTTATTCTCACTCCGATCGATGACACCATTACGGAAGGCAGCGAGTACGTGATCGTTACCCTGGCTGCCCATGCGTCATACAAAACAGGATCCCCTTCTTCGGCATTCATCTATATTGAGGATAGCGATGTCCTGCCGGTAGTGGCTGTTTACGGCACGGACACCTTTGCCTCGGAATCCGGCGATACCGGCCTCCTGACCGTAACTCGCAGTGGAGATACGTCCGCTGCCCTTACCGTATACTACAGTGTCAGCGGCACTGCCACCAACGGCGCTGATTACGCAGCCTTGTCCGGTTCGATGACCATACCGGCAGGCGCAGCCTCAGCCACGGTTACGGTCAGCCCTGTTGATGATGCCGTGATAGAGTGTCCGGAAGCGGCTACGATTGACATCCTGGCCCACCCCTCATACACACTCGGTGAATGCTATGAGGATTGCTACAATAGTGCGACGGTATCCATCTCCGATAATGACAAACCGGTGGTGACTATTACCGCTACCGATGCCAGTGCCTCAGAATCCGGCGGCGATACCGCAAGTTTCACCGTGACCAGGAGCGCAGGTACCGATTGCTGGTTGAACGTATACTATACTGTGAGCGGTTCGGCTGCTAATGGAACCGACTATGCAAGCCTTTGCGGATACGCAACCATAATGCCCGGAGCACTGTCAGCGGTCATCACCGTGACCCCATCCGATGATGCCGCCGTAGAAGGCGAGGAGACGGTAACACTCACACTGTCCGGCAATGCCTCATACATTACAGGCACACCGGACGCCGCCACTGCTACGATTGCAGACAACGACTAAAAGCCGTCAGTACACAAAGGGCAAGGCCGGCTTTCAAGCCGGTCTTGCCCTCCCCTCCGGCCCAATACTGTTGAATTAAGGATGTCTGAGTCCTGGAGCCCTTCTCTTCAGCGTGAGACGCATGTGGCACAGCCGCCTCGGCTGTGCTCCGGGGCCTGAGTTCACAGCCGAGGCGGCTGTGCCACACTTAATGATTTCCGGCACGGGCTTAATTCAACAGCATTGACCCTGCCCTCTCCCCGCGGACGGGGCGAGGGTATTCTGACTGCATCCCCTAATTCAACAGCATTGTCCACTATCCTGGGGGAGAGGGGATTTGGTGCCGGATTTGCCAACAGTCTTGGTCTGTATGACAGAAACATGTTTCTCCTCTAGTGGAACCCAATTTCCCAAAAAGTGGTAATCTATTTCACCCCTTTCTCTGTTGCCCTGATCAACCCTGCGAAAATGGGAACTTTATTTCACAAGCAGTGTTGGCACGCATGTTGCTATTTTTAAAGTATGGCTTATCAAGCCAAGCTCGATTTCTCCAGGCGAAACAAGAAACCACGAGGCGACCCGGTAAGCCAACAGGGTTGCTTTCCGCCGGAATACTGCGCGCGGTGTTACTGTTTTGTATTGACCGGCGTTCCGTGTTCGGGATCATAGAGGACAACGTTTTTATTGATTCCCGATGGAGTTTGGCTTGGCGGAAGCGGGGGATGGAAAAGGCTTACTTACTACAGCTCCACAGAATAAAGTACCCATAATACGCAGCCTTTCCAGCCCTTTGGATAGGCGGCCCTTTCCAGGGCCGCTCCGCAACGGAACCATCCATTTTCGGCGGGGTTAGAAAACCCCGCCTATCAGGGTCCGTCCATTTTGGGTACACGTTTTCGTGGGGCCGTACTCAGTACTCTCATGGCATGCGGATGTGTCCGGGCTACGGCCTTTCCGATTTGTGCTTCAACCATAGACTTTCAGATAATGTTTTTGGGAAGGCAGCAGGGAGGGGATAGTGCCTGTTTGTAGATCCCCGACCGATAACGCACCCAAAAGCTTTATCTGGAAGTCTATAAATGAGGGAAAGAGAAAGGAGGGAGTTAACAGGCAGAACCAGAGGAGGTGCCCATGGGGGTCGCTGCGGGAGTGAATCAGGCTCATCGTAATTTCTAACTATCGAGGCTCTTATAAAAGTCGTCACACCGGTGAAAACCGGTGTCCAGGGGTATTCCAATCTGGCTGAAATTAACGGCTTCCAGCTTTGGCCGGAATGACGAGAATGCCAGTTATAAGACTTTTGCAAGAGGCTCCCTTATTATCTATTTATTGCAAAGTTTTGCTTGCTTTCTCCCAGATCCGTTTGACCGCCAGGCCTGCTTCGGATTCTATATTGTATTCAATCATAGATTCTGTAAAAATGGGATCAAAAGGAAGCCGCCAGGTTCTTCAGATTTTTGAGACGCTGCAACAGATCCTTTGCCTCCTCTTCACCGGGCCGGATCGGCAACTGCGCCAACAACCCCAGTCCCTCATTGGCCTCATGGAAGTCTTTAGGCGATAGGGGGCTTACTGAAGCGCAATTGATCATAGGGTTCACCAAAAGGAGTCTCCGTGCAAACTCAATACCTGTCATATCCCCAAGCCTTTCATCTGTCACCACAAGGTCAACAACAGTGTCTGAAATTATCTCCAGGGCCCTGGCGCCAGATTCTGCCCAAGACAAATCGACATCGTCATCTTCTTCAAGAGCCGAAGCTAACCCAAACAAGGAGTCTTTGTCAGGGCTTACCAACAACAATTTAAGCATATTTGCCTCCTGAATTGATGGATTTGACCTCATATTTTCCCAGGGAATTTTCGTGCTGCCGCTCTGTTCTTTATAGACTTCATATTCAAAGTAGTTCCATTTAATAGTTATGAGTTCCAACTACGACCTTTTTATTCATTTTCTTTTCAATCATCTCTTTGAGACGATCAACGTTTATAGGGCAGGCTGCGGTAGCTCCGGCCTTTACGATGCACGTCCCAATGTGGACCGTATCGAAATCCCGGTTATACTGTTTGGCAAGATCGCTAATGAGCGCCAATTTAGGCATAGCCAGTCCAGGGCAGTCTCCGCAATCGCCCATAGCTATTATCTCCAAATCTTCGTTTTTATATCTTTCAAACTCTCCCTCTCGCTCTTTCATAGCCTTGAAACATTTGATACATGAAACGCAATGGATATCCCTGATCTTTTTACAGGACAGGATTACAATCTTGGCCATTGTTTCTTCCTCCTTTTTTTAATATAGCGCTTTTAATAATCATACATTCGAACCGGATACAAGAGTGTTCTTTAAATACTGCTCTACCAGCTCTTCAGAGGACAAACCGGGCGCCCCAGTTATGACCTTAACCCCTCTTTTCGTCAACAAAGCAAGGGCCCTTTGTCCCATGCCGCCGGCGATAACAACCTCAACGCCCATTTCCCCAAGCCATCCGGGCAGTACACCCGGCTCATGGGGCGGCGGGATGACCAACGTCTTGTTTGCAATCTTGTTATCCTGGATATCCAGAATGGCAAATTTATCACAGTGGCCAAAATGGTTGCAAAGTTTATTGTCAACAACTGGTAATGCTATTTTCATCTGTACTGCCTCCATCGTAAAATAAAGTAACTCCTTAGCCACTAAGACACGAAGACGCTAAGATCATAAGAAATTATTATTTATCCTTTGTGCCCTGGTGACTTTGTGGCCGAATAGTTATGAATTCATAATGCACTCATTATCCTTCCCCACATTTCGCGAACCATGTCCGAAAGCCCGTTTGGGGAGTATTCGATAATCGTCTTTTCCTCTACCATTGCCTGGGTAAAAACCGGATCGTAGGGAATTTTACCCGCGAGTTCAAACCCCTCCTGAGCACAATACTTCTCAATACGATTCGCCACATCCAAATTAATGTCAAATTTGTTGATACAAACCATGGCTGGAATTTTGAAATATCTGACCAGATCGCCTACACGCTCCAGATCATGCACTCCGGAAACGGTCGGCTCGGTGACGACCAGCACCGCTGATGCGCCGGTAGTAGCCGCAATAACCGGGCAGCCGATACCCGGAGGTCCGTCTATGAGGATCAGATCCAGGCCGCGCTCCTCAGCCAGTTTCTCTGCCTGCCGTCTTATCATGGTAATTAACTTGCCGGAGTTTTCCTGAGCAATGCCCAGCTTCGCATGAACAAAGGGGCCAAACCTGGTCTCCGAGATAAACCAGTCACCGCAGATGTTTTCCGGAAATTCTATGGCCTCAACCGGACAAAAGTGGACACAGACCCCGCACCCTTCGCACCCGAACTCATCTACCACATAGTCTCTGCTTATGGTCTGGAACTGGCACAGTTCGATACACTGACCGCAGGCGGTGCACAAGTCCGGATTGATCCGCGCCTTTCGCCCGCCTTTAAACTCCTCCTGGATCTTCACCTCCGGCCTAAGGATTAAGTGCAGGTCTGCCGCATCCACATCGCCGTCAACAATAACCTTATTCTCTGCCAGATTGGCAAAGGCCGCAACCAGACTGGTCTTCCCGGTCCCGCCCTTGCCGCTGATTACAGTCAGTTCCTTCATGAGTTCCCCTGGTATTGAATATGTCTTCTATTTTCTGGTATAACTCTCTGAATTTTTCTTTCCATTCCGGCATGACATCCACTATCATCTGACCCCGTGAATAGGCTTCTGCAATCTTTCGATCCATGGGTATTTCCAGGAGAAGCGGGATATTTTCTCTGGCCAGATATGATTGCACACCACTATCACCATTACCCGCACGATTCAGCGCCACCCCAAGAGGCATCTTGAGCGCCCGCACGGCCTCTACCGCCAATATAAGATCATTTAGGCCGAAAGGCGTAGGCTCTGTCACCAAAAGGGCGAAATCAGCGCCCTTTAAGGCGGCAATCACGGGGCAGGATGTCCCGGGCGGGGCGTCAACAATATTTACCTGCTCCCTCACTATCCTCTCCTTAAC
>JAZDGK010000209.1:0-5046 GCA_043806955.1 Pseudomonadota bacterium
TTTATTGTATTTCGCTTAAGAATTGGACATCGCAAACAGTGGAAAATTGCGACCTGTGCAGTTAGGAACTCTGATTTTTCATGCGGCAGATCAAGAACCGTTCCTCCAAGGTGAATTTGTTGGGTTTCACTCCGTTCTACCAAACCTGCATTGTACAAGCTCGGTGGAAAGTTGGTAGTTCGTAGGTTGGGTAGAGCAACGCGAAACCCAACATTACTGGTTGCATGTCCAAAAAATCGCACCTTTTAGGTGTGCGTTTACGGGGTCTGAACATGGTTCCATTATGGGAATTGTGTTGTCCAAAAGGATGGGGGGACGAAGGATGGGACATCCTGTAGTGAGTTTAATTATGTTTGAGTTCTGCAGACCAGCATCAGATATAGCTCAGCGAAAACAGCATGTTCCAGACGGTCTGTTTGAATCTGTAGAGCGTGACTCGCGGTTTCGAGTCCGCGGCGGTGGCGTGGGTTCCAGCCAGTCTTTTCGGAAACATACTTGCAATCACGTGGTTGGCCGTTTCTGGCAGGCCGCTGCACACCCCATCTTCCCTTATGGCAAATCCACCCCTCTCAAGAGGGGACTCTGAGAGCGGATTCGATCTTTCTCTTTTGAAACTCTGTACGCTCTGTCCGCTCTGTGGCAAAACATTCTTTCTGGCTGCGGCTTTGCCGCCCTGTCTTGCTATTCAAGAGGCTTCATATTTCCCACTACGTCGCTCTTTAAAGCTGCCGGCATGGTCTTATCATCCTTCGTCTTTTCCCAGACGGTGCGGAGGTCCTGTGAGTATTGATGGCGTATTCCATAGTCGCCAAGGATCTCTTCGGTAGCGGCTTCGATTTCCTCGCGGCGGAATACCAGGATTTCATTTCCCGACCCGGCAAAACGAAAAACAATGAACTCGTCCCGGCAATCCCGGAGCGTTTCCACGAGATGGACCAGATTCTTTATCTTTGTCTCATTCACGTCACTCACTATACTGAAAAATTTCAGCTCATACCCCTTGGAAATCTTGTGGGAGAGTATCGGCGATACCGCTGAAACCAGTTCCTCGTCTTCAAAAACAGCCTCATCGGTGTACCTGGAGGCAATCGGATTGCCGATCCCTGTAAGAAACGGAATTGCTTTCTCATTCTGGCTCAGGAAATGGATATGAGTCTCGGTGATCGGACTGAAGACAAGGGGACCATAGATGAAGTATCGCGGGTATTCCAAACCGGTGAACCTTATGAGTCTCCTCGATCCCACAGCAACCGGTACGGCCGTCTCATGGACAACGCCATCGCGAATGATCCGTACCGGAACCTTGCCGTCCCTGGCCAGACGGGGCGCCAGATACTGTGCCGCCAGACGCAGGTCGCCGTTTACCCGGACGTACCCTTCATTATCAACCGGGTATTGACCCACATGGGTTATCACATCAAACGGCGTCAGCGGAAAATCAGGGCCGGGACTCTGGACCCGGGTAACCATAATGCCACTCTCCCCTTTTCCCAATTTGAGTCGCTTGCGCAATGCCTCGTTTTCCAGTGTCTGGAGTTCAAGACCCTGAATGGCGGGCTGACCGTGATAAATTCCGTCAGCAACATCGTTCAAGAACATCCGGATCTCTTCGACAGGGATCAAATAGCCGATACTTTCGGCCTTCATCATCTTGCTCGATACCAATCCGATCATTTTGCCCTTGCTCACGGCCGGGCCCCCGCTGTTGCCCGGGTTCAGGGCTGCATCAATCTGTACCTGCAGGCAGGGCTGGTTGAACTGCATGGGCCCGTATATGATTCGTGAAACTATGCCTTCGGTTATGGACAGTTCTTCCCCGCCCAAAGGATACCCATAGACATTTACCGTATCCTTGGCCTTCGGCAATTGACCGGCAAAGGACAGGGCGAGGCAATTGTCAAAAAACGAAGGATCGTCGACTGCCAGCAGGGCGAGATCTATTCCGGGCGCTACCGCCAGGACCCGGGCAGAGACTCTTTCTGCCGACTGATAAGACTGAACATAGATTTGGCTGGCATATGCCACCACATGCGCATTGGTAAGAATCCGGTTCTCCTCGATCGCCGTACCGGTGGCGACCACTTCACGCGGATTCTGCCTTGTCCAGGGTTTGGAGAAATCAGGTGGATGCTGTGTCGCAAAGACCTTGACTGCCGACCGGGTCACGTTGTCATCAGCCCTGACTACTTCAGGACAGGCTGCGCCCGTCAAAAGGGCCAGGCAGGATGCTAGAACAAGTCTCAGAAGGAACTCTCTCAGAACCGTCCTCTGCAGGTTACTATAGAGTTTCAGATAATGTTTTTGGGAAGGCAGCAGGGAGGGGATAGTACCTGTTCGTACATCCCCGACCGATAACGCACCCAAAAGCTTTATCTGGAAGTCTATATCTATCGAGGCAGGACGCGCCGTAGTGAGTCCTGAGCTGCATTTCGAACATGTCATCGATTTCTCCCATCGGAATAAACACGCTGGATTAGTCCCAAACACTGACAAAGATACGGCTTATGAGTGTGCTGCGTCAAGCTCAAACCATCTGCACACAAACCCGTTATGACAATTGATGGTCTCGTAAGAAGTCGAAAAGTACTGTTTTTTGTCATTCCGGCGGAAGCCGGAATCCAGTCCATTCAGGCAGTTACGGGGGAGCTGGACTCCGGTTTTCACCGGAGTGACGACTTTTTACGAATTCATCACAATTAGTTCGGAAAATCAAGCGCAATCCATGAACTGCCGAAAAGAAAGAAAAGGAGCGTGGACATGAACGTAAACGTAAACGGATTATCCTCGCAGCTTATCCCGCCCCCATCCGGCCTGCAAACGTCACAGGTACAGGAAGAAACCGGAATAGCAGTGCTGAAAAAAGGTTTGGAGGCCGATAAGACCTTGGTCGACCAGTTGCTCGCACCCCTGGAAAAGGGAAAAGGGGAAAACATCAATATTCTTGTCTGATATGCATTTCCGACTCTTCGGATGCCGCCTTTAAATCCTGGAAACCGCAAAGCCAACCTGGTAGAATCAAATCGCAAAACTCCCTCAATGGTCTGTTTGGGCCGGTTGAATCGAACGAGGAACCGAGGAAAATGTTCAGCATGGACGGGCGCAGGAAGAAGTTGAACGAACTCTATGCGTCATACGAGGAGGAAGTGGCCGAATTCAAGAAGGCCGCAGTCTGCACTTCGGGATGCGCATTCTGCTGCACCGATGTGGGCAACATCGATATAAACACTCTCGAAGGAATCATCATTCAGGAGCGCGTGAGCACCCTTGGGGAACAGGCGGAGGAAATCAACGCGCGGCTGGTCCAAAACAAGAGAGAAAGGGAGAAGGGAAGACACAGCCGATGCCCTTTTCTGAAAGAGGACAGTACCTGCATCATTTATGATATCCGCCCGTTCTCATGCCGGCAGCTTTATTCAGTAAGGCTGTGCATCTCAGCGCCCGTTGTTCATCGCCAAGCTGTTGAAGCCGCAAGGCAGACCGTTCGAAAAATCCAGCAGCTTGATATGAACGGCTATTCCGGGCATATTTCCTATATCCTTTATCTTCTGGCCCAGAAAGTCATTCGCAATCAGTACCTTCTCGGCAAATCCGATCCGGGCAAAATAGCCGATTTCGGAAAGAGCCACGGGATACTGATCAATCGCTTTGCAGCTTCCGGCCGATTCTGATTTTCCTGGGAGCCTGTCGGACGACCCGTATAGATCCGGGCTATCGATTTTCGAGTTTCCATTTCATAAGTTTTGCGGCTGCGATACACACTCAGCAGTGCTTCGAACTCTTTCTTGTCGTCATCTGAACATACAAGGACAACCTCCTGTTCCAATTGGGTGGTCTTATCGAATTCACCGAGAAGCGCTTTAACCAGTTGAAAATTGCCCACTCCTAAGCTATTGTGAGTTACCGGTTCTTGTACGGTGCGGCATATTCGAATCGAGTCAAACGCACCTATTACGGGCGGTCAACGGCTCGTACGACATGTCTATTATGTATGACAGTGCCAGAGGAAATGAATGGAAACGACTCACTACTTTAGGGCCAGTGTCATCCTCCGCCGTCCTTATTTGACGACGGAATGGATCGAATATGCTCTCAAGGATCCTGTCCGCACTGAGGTGCAGGCTAATGGACGCATACGTCACTGGGCATTTATTACCGAGGTCGGTAAGTACATAAGAGTTGTCACTGAAGCAGACGGGGAAACCGTGCACAATGCTTTTTTTGACCGCCGATTCAAACGGTAGGAGGAGGTAATATGATCTTTCAATACTACTCGGATACAGACATGCTCTACATAAAGCTTGCGGAAGGGACGAGCACCGAATCTGAGGAGGTCTCACCCGGAATTGTCCTTGATTTTGATGAAAAGAACCGGGTCATTGGCGTCGAAATCGAAGACGCGAGCAAACTCGTAGATCTCTCGCGGTTGGAACTGAAAGCACTGCCAATCAATACTGTGACTTTTAGTGAGCGAGCATCTGCAGCTCCATAAGCACTGTCCGCCGCGCCGGAAGGAAGCCTTGCCAGCCTGGAAAACGTGTCTCCCGGCCTTCGGATTCCACGGATCATTACATGATGAATTGGCCCCGGGGGTCTCCCGTCTGAAAGGAGCCGAATAGAGTGGAAACAATATGGATATTCGATAATACTTCATCACTAGGAGTCTGTCGGACTTAGGGGATCGTCACGAGGAAGTGGAGGAACGAGACCAAATATTCACGAATTTGAGGCGCATAGTGTTGCTATGCAACGAAAATTCGGGGATATTTGGGCCGTCCCCCCCACTTCCGAAGTAGATCATCCCTACGTCCGACAGACTCCTAGCCGCATCGCGTCTACATCATCAACTATGATGGTCTCGTAAAAAGTCGAAAAGTACTGCTTTTTGTCATTCCGGCGGAAGCCGGCATCCAGTCTATTCAAGTAGTTACGAGGAAGCTGGACTCCGGTTTTCACCGGAGTGACGACTTTTTACGAAATCATCAACTATAGACTTTCAGATAATGTTTTTGGGAAGGCAGCGGGGAGGGGGTAGTACCTGTTCGTACA
>JAZDGK010000210.1:0-3803 GCA_043806955.1 Pseudomonadota bacterium
AATAACGCCGACGGGCTTTAGCTGCAATTTCTTTTTGCGACAGCGAAAAGTATGATGGTTGATATTGAGAAGCAGCGCCGCCTTGTTTTCTCCGGTTTCAGAACGACGGTGAGAGGTCGGCGCGAAATTTGAAAGTAGAAGCTCAAAGCTATTCATCAAGCAGCAAATGTGCCAGAGAGGAAAGGTGCGTAAAGCATTACGATACCAGCGGGTTTGATTGCTTCGGCATACTGATCCGCGCGAGGATGCGAATGAGAGGTTTTTGAAAAACTTCTAAAACTGTTTCGAGGAAATGCTAAAGACATTCATCTATTGCGCGTAGGGTGCAGGTCGCAGGGGCAGGATTCTGGTGATTCACGCCATCGCCGCGTCTTCTCCCTCCTTTCTGCTCCCTGCACCCCCTGCACAGGAGGACCAATCATGCCGCAAGAAAGAGAGTCCCCCACAGTGGAACTGTCTCCGACGGCGTTGTCGATTTCGCAAAAACTTGGAGCTTTGAAGAGGGCCCTTCAGTTCCACGCCGGCCTTAAGTTCCGGCTCCGTGAAGCCCAATCCTCTAGAAATCTGCTTCATTATGTGCGAGATGAGCTCCTTACGAAGTTTGCCGATCTTCATGAAATCGGACTGATCAGTCAAGAATCCTATGAAGTTTTGGAGGCTTTCAGAGAGAAATGCGATGCTGTCCTGGCCAGGGAGGAAACATCCGGCGGGGAGGAAGAAGAACTGGATGCCGAAGAATTGTACAGACAGGTCCGGACACTGAAGGAAAAGCTCGGGGATCTCAAGGCGAGATACGTCACGGAAGGCATCATCTCTGAAAAGGAGCATGCTCTTGGCGAGCAGAATGCGCGTCTCCACATGAGGTTGCAGGCTCAACGCGCCCAGTTGAGAATAGCCCGAATTCAGCTTAAGACTCTCGCCTCGACTCAGGAAACGGTCAAGAGTCTGCGGGACAGAAACAGTGCGCTGAGGTCGAGGGTTGAATACCAGGCAAGATTGCTGCAATCTATGCCGGCGGAGAGCTCCGGGCAACAAGAGATCCTTTCGACAATGGAAAGGCTGGCCGACGAGAACCGCCGGCTAAAAGCGCGCTTCGAAGGGCTATCCGACCTTCTGAGTCAATTCCAGTCACGGCTTCCTGCCGATGTACGGGGCGTTGTGCAGGACCTTATGAAGAAAAATGCAGGTCTTCTGGCGGTATTTGAAGGAAGGGGCGCACAACTGGAGGAGGCGTTTACGAAAGAGGGAGAGGGATCCGGTACGACTTTCCTTGAGAGCATCGAGAGACTCAATGAAGAAAACACTCAATTGAAGCGAATACTGCAGACAGAGCACCTGATCGACAAGTTCAGCGAGGCGGAAGAGGAAAGCGGGAAAGGAAATCCGGCCCCCATTGTCGAAGCATTAAGCGCGGTAAGCCGGCACCTCGAACAGGCGCTGCAAAAGAGAGAGGAGCATCTTGGGCTCCTGGCGGGGGATGCCTCAAACAAGCCCCTGTTGAAGGCTCTAGAGCGGTCCCGGGATGAAAACGTTCAGCTCCTCAAAGATAATGCCCATAAGGAACAGGTGTGTAAACAACTTGCGGCGGACCTGAAGGACTCTCAAAGACGGCTTAAAGACAGGCAGCTGTTGATCCGGGAAAATCGGAGCCTCAAAACGGAGATGGACTCATGCCGGCAACAGATGGACGCTCTGAAAAAGCGCGACTCCGAGTGTGCTGTTCTGAAGAAGGAATATGCAGAAACACGTTCGAGATATCAGGCACTTGCAGCCCACTACCGTAAGGTTAACGAGAAGCTTGCAAAGCTGACCGAGCAGCACGATCTGCTTATGAAAGAGTACGAGAAGCTTTTCATGCGTAAAAATTAAACCTATAGCTGGTAGGGGGAGCGATTTCTATATAGAAATCCCGAAATCCTGTAATACGGCAGGTTTTCTGAGAGAGGGGGGAGCATATGGAAGAAGATCTTTTAAAATCCATCCTGGTGGTCGATGACGAAGAACAGTATCGGGTGCTGACCGAGCAATCACTATCCAGGTGGGGCTACGGTTGCGAGGTGGCGCCTGATGCATCTCGAGCCATGCAAAAACTTCGTGCGGGTCATTTCGACCTGGTCATCTCGGACATAAAAATGCCGGGAAACAGCGGAATCGAGCTCATGCGAGAGGCGCGGGAAGCCTTTCCTCATCTGGAATTCATCATTATGACCGGCTTTCCGGACGAGCATTCCTACAGCGACATTATTGCCGCAGGCGCTACGGATTTCATCACGAAGCCTTTCGAGGCGAGTAAACTGAAGTCGAAGCTCGAACGAATCGAAAGGGAAAAACGGACGCTTCACCGGCTTCATGAATCGAATAAGGAGCTCTCATGGGAAGCGGGAGTAAATGGTTCCATTGCGGCATTGTCCGAGGCGCTCATCGGCTCTCATTCCATAGAGGAGATCTCGAGAATTGTGCTGGATCATGCCCGAAAGCTCACAAACAGCCCTAATGGATATGTCGGCTACATAGACCAGGATACGGGATATCTCGCAATTCCCGCCATGGCAGGATGGAGCACGGGCAAGACTCAGCGAAAGAAGGCCCTGCTCAAGAAGCCTGTCGGCTTATGGGGCTGGGTGTTACAGCACGGCAAGCCACTGCTGACGAACAATCCCGAAGGCGATTCACGATCTTCGGGGGTCCCGTCGGGACATCTCGCGATCCACCGGTTTCTTTCTGCTCCGGCCAGGGTGGGGGAGATGATACTCGGACAGATAACCCTGGCCAATTCCGACCGGGATTATACCGTAAAAGACCAAATGCTGATCGAGCGCCTGGCAACCATCTATGCCCTTGCCGTTCAACGCAAGTGGGTTCAGGACGAATTGCAGCAAGCACGTGACCATTTGGAAAACGTATTCGAGAACGCGGCAGAGGCTATTGGCATCGTTGATCAACACGGGAGGTTCTTGAAGTGGAACAAGACCTCGGAACAGTTATACGGCTACAGCTTCGAGGAGCTCAGGGGAAAACGCTTTACCGAGGTCTATGCGGACAAGGAAGCACTCGAGAAGATGCTGGCGCAGCTACGCCGGGACGGGTTCGTTTATGGATACGAGATAGATTCGAAAACAAAAGATGGTCAGGTCAAGCCGTTCCGAGTCTCGATCCGTTTATTGAAAAACCGTGAAGACAGAATTGTCGGAAGCGTCGCCGTGGCTACGGACATGACGGACATAAAAAACGCCTTTACCCGGCTCGAGACTGTCAACGAACAGTTGCAGGAACAAATTGCTGAACGGGAGCGCATAGCGGAAGATCTCCGCAAGGCCCGTGACGAGCTGGAAAAGCTGGTCGTTGAAAGAACGGAGAGGCTTTCGAAAGCGGGGGATCTGATCAAACGGAGTATTGACAGGTTCAAAGAGATCACAGAAGAATAAAAATCGCCGGACCGGCACAATAGTCGCCATACTCGATACTCGGCATCATACGAAAAGGGAGCTTACGAATGGCAGAAGAGAGGCAAAGAGGCCGAATCAAAAGTCTGCTATCACGCTTATTCGGGTCGGATGATGGGACAGAAGAAGAGACGAGCATCGTACGACCATCAGCGTCAAATGCTTCAACAGAAGAGGGGTCTCCCCCGGATGAGCTCCTCTCACACGAAGGATTATCCGCCACGGTTTTGACCATTGCTGAAAGGATAGCCGTTCTAAAGAAATCTTTTGAATTCGAAGCTGACTCAAAATCCAGATTGGAGGGAATCGACTCTACTCGTGATCTGCTTCTCTTTCTGAACGTCGACGTGCTGTCCCGGT
>JAZDGK010000211.1:0-5405 GCA_043806955.1 Pseudomonadota bacterium
GAGCCTGTCGGACTTAGGGTGATCTACTGCGGAAAGTGGAGGGAACGGCCCAAATATCCCCGAATTCTTGTTACATAGCAACACTATGCGCCTCAAATTCGTGAATATTTGGTCTCGTTCCTCCACTTCCTCGTGACGATCCCCTAAGTCCGACAGGCTCCTAGCTCACTATGGGCGCTCTCTTGAGCTTCACCACTCACCACTCACCACTCATCACTCATCACTCATCACTCATCACTGTTCTACCAGTTGTGCAACCCTTTTCAGGCATGTATAATACGAAATCTATGGGTGAACGTATCATAAATGATAATTCGATCAAAGAAACAAACGCAGCCTGGGGAACTTATCTGTGGCGACTTTTTCCTTATACCCGTCCGTACGGGGCGCGCATCGCCGTCGGTCTGGCAACAAACGCCCTGGCCCGTATTTTTGACCTCTTACCATTGATTATAGTAGGCCGGGTGATCGATACGATAGCCCGTGCATTCCAGACCAGGCAGAATATTGAAACCAGCGCCTTTGTTACTTTTGGACTGGCCGTGCTTGGAACCTTCATCGGGCTTGCTGTATTCCAGAGTACAAGCGATTATGCCCTGAGCACCATGGCTCAGAAAGTCCGGCATGATCTCCGCGTCAGGCTTTACGAACATCTGCAGCGGCTCGATGTCTCTTTCTTTGAGAACCGCCAGGTCGGCGACATTATGTCCGTTCTTTCAAACGACATAGACAACCTGGAAAACTTTTTCGCTGATGCTACCACGAGCATCATTCGCATCGTAATCACCTTCACCGGGATGTACGGGTACCTCATGTGGCTCGAATGGCGACTCGCCTTGCTTCTTTTCATTCCACTCCCCTTCGCCGTCTTCGCCGTGCGTTTTTTCGCGACAAGGATCCAGCCGCAGTATCGCCGTGCACGAGTAGCAGTGGGAGCGGTGAACAGCATTCTGGAGAACAATCTGCAGGGGATCGGGGTCATTCAGGCTTACACGGCCGAGGCTCACCAGGCGGCGCGTGTAGCCCGGGAATCCGCCGAGTACCGCGATGCGGCAATAACTGCGGCGAGGGAACGAGGCAAATTCATTCCGGTCCTTTACGGTATTGCAGGCTGTGCTTTTGCCGCTCTGATTGCAATCGGCGGATGGCTGACTCTGCGCGGTTATGGCCCCACGCTCGGGAATTATGCTACGTTTATTCTCTTTGCCATGAGACTCATTCTGCCTCTTTTTGTCTTTGGGGCCCTTATTAATCAAATCCAGCGCTCCGAAGCATCCGCCAGGCGGATTATCGATCTTCTGGCTACAAAATCCCGGGTGGTTAACCTGCCGGATGCCGTTCCGTTGAAGCATCCACCCACAATGATCGAGTTCCGTTCCGTTTTCTTCGCCTATCCCGGTAGAGAATCGGTCATTAACGGTATAGATTTCCGGGTGAAACGGGGAGAGATGATTGGTATTGTGGGTCCCACCGGCGCCGGTAAGAGTACAGTCGTCAAGATGCTCCTCCGCTATTACGAGCCGAATTCCGGAGAAATCATGGTAGACGGCATACCGCTTCGCCGGCTCAAGCTGGGGAGTTTCCGAAACTGCATAGGATATGTCTCTCAGGAGCCGTTTCTCTTCTTTGGCACGGTCGTCGAAAATATACGACTGGGTTCTCCGGATGCAACCCCTGAGGCGGTAATCCAGGCGGCGCGGATTGCCGGCGCCGGCGAGTTCATAGATGGGCTGCCCGACGGCTATGATACTATGATCGGTCCGCGCGGGGTTAAGCTTTCCGGAGGCCAAAGGCAAAGGATTTCTCTGGCCCGTGCCATACTCCGTAATCCAACCGTTCTCGTCCTTGATGAAGCCACTTCTGCGGTCGATACACGTACCGAAGAGATAATTCAACGCAATCTTCATGAATTCCGAAATGACCGCATAACCCTCGCTGTTGCCCACAGGCTTTCCACGGTCCGTCAAAGCGATGAGATTCTGGTAATAGTAGATGGGAGAATAATCGAGCGAGGCAGCCATGATTCTCTGCTCTCATCCCAAGGCGTCTATGCCGGCCTGTGGTCTATCCAGAGCGGAGAGACGGAGAAAAATACGAAGTAATGAGTGATGAGTCATGAGTATTTGAACCGCCTTCACTCATAACTCATGACTCATAACTCATCACTCATCTTAATTCTGCATTCTGTCTCCTGCTTACTGCTTACTGCTTACTTTATCTTACCCCCTGTTTTATATCTTTCCGCTTTTGACGATAAGGAAAATATCCAGGCATCTTCCGGAGGCGTCTACTTGACCTTGAAGCCTTCGGGAACCTCTGGATATTTCGTTCATAAGGGTCTGTCACGGAATAGGTTGTGCAATTCTGAGCGCTGAGGCGCCCGTCTGGCAAGGCGCGAGGAGGGCGCATACCCGTGAGTATGCAACCGACGAGCAACGCAGCCGGACAGGATGGATCGGCGCTCAGAATGCTCAAGCTATTTCGTGACAGACCCTAAGTGCCCTGTGGAAAGGAATCACAATGTTCTATCGTGCATGGCTGCCCGCGGAAGATATCCTTTTCGCCCCTCAAAGAGACGGTCCGTTCGGCAATCGCCGGGGGCGGCCCCGGCCAATGATTTGATAAAAAGGAAGAGACCAAACCTTCCGGAACTATAAAGCTGATAGAGGAGAAATATATGAAGCCAATACAACTGAAGCTCTCGACCAAAATCTTTCTGCAGGCAGTAGTCATCATCCTGTGCTTCTCGGTAGCCCTGGCCTGGATTTATGCAACTCTCAAGACAAAAATACTCGATGAAAAAATCCAGGTCACCAAACATGTTGTCGAGGTCGCTTATACCGCCCTTGCCGAATACGAGGAAAAGGTAAACAAAGGCGAACTCCGTATGGAGGATGCGAAAAAGAAGGCTGCTGAAACAATCCAGAAGCTTCGTTACAATGAAAAAGAGTATTTCTGGATTAATGACATGAGCCCAAAGATGATTATGCATCCATACAAGCCGGAGTTGAACGGCAAGGACCTGACGGACAACAAGGACCCGAACGGCAAGCGTCTTTTCGTCGAATTCGTCAATGTCTGCAAAGACAAGGGAGAAGGTGTGGTCGACTACATGTGGCCGAAACACGGAGACAGCAAACCGGTTCCAAAAATCTCGTATGTCAAGCTCTTCAAACCCTGGGGATGGGTGGTAGGTTCCGGGATTTATCTCGACGATATGGAAGAAGAGTTCTCCACGTTATTCTACGTAATCTTTGGGGTGGTGCTGGTCATTGCTGCAGGCGCACTCGCATTCTCTTTCTGGATGAACAGGAGCATCACGAAACCTATCATGAGGGGCGTGGAGTTCGCAAAGAAAATGGCCGAGGGAGATCTGGCTCAGACGCTGGACGTTGTAAGCAGTGACGAGATCGGGATGCTGACCAAGGCGCTCAATGACATGAGTTCGAATCTCAACCGGATGTTCAAGGAAATAAGCATGGGAGTTCAGACTCTGTCCGCTGCCTCGTCACAGTTGTCTTCTATCTCCGATCACATGTCTTCGGATGCCGACCAGACCAGCGGCAAGTCCTATGCAGTGGCCAGCGCCTCCGAAGAAATGAGCGGAAACATGAACTCAGTGGCGGCAGCCATGGAGGAGGCATCCACCAATTTGACGCTGGTGGCCTCGTCCACAGAACAGATGGCCGGCACCATCAACGAGATTGCCAGAAATTCGGAGAAGGCCCGTTCCGTCACCGCAGAAGCAGTCGCCCAAGCCAAAGTTTCCTCGGGTCGAGTCGATGAATTGGGCAAGGCAGCGCTGGAGATCGGCAAAGTAACGGAAACCATCAACGAAATCTCTCAGCAGACGAATCTCCTTGCCCTCAATGCGACGATCGAGGCAGCCCGTGCCGGAGAGGCGGGTAAAGGTTTTGCAGTTGTAGCCAACGAGATTAAGGAACTCGCCAAGCAGACAGCGACCGCCACGGAAGAAATCAAGAACAAGATCGAGGGTATCCAGGAATCGACTTCCAAGACGGTAACCGAGATCGGTCAAATCTCAAAGGTCATCTTCGATGTGAATGAATTCGTTTCTACTATTGCCACTGCCGTGGAAGAGCAGGCAGCAACCACCAGAGAAATAGCCGGCAGCGTTGCCCAGGCATCTCAGGGGATAAAGGATACGAACGTCAGCGTGGCGCAGACCTCGGTAGCAGTACAGGAAATTGCCAAAGAGATCAGCGGTGTTACCCAGACCGCACACCAGATGTCGTCGGGCAGCGGGCAGATCAAAGAAAGCGCGAGGAATCTCTCTTCACTTTCAGATTCTCTGCAGGACATGATGACGAGGTTCAGGCTTTAGAGTTACGTGTTGCGGGTTCAGGAAAACTCGGAATTCGGAAGCAGAACTGAAAACGAACGTTGTTAAATCTTGACTCGTAACGCGCAACCAAAAATCGATTACGAACACGAAGGCGAGAGAATACGACTTGTGCATGAGCGCCCAAGTACGGCTCCACATAAGAAGGTATCCACTATGCTGTAATTTCCTCGTCGGATAGGCGGTCCTTTCCAGGGCCGCCCAGCGACCGAGGCGTCCATCGGCGGGGTTAAAAAACCCCGCCTATCCGGGTATTGTTTTTGGGTACACATTTGTGTGGAGCTGTACCAAGCAGGCAAAGCTTCCGTCGCAACAGGAGAAAATGGTGACCACACAGGAAGAGGAAATCGTAAAAGCATATTGTGACGAATCCCGCGAGCATCTGGCCGATATTGAAACCGATCTTCTGGCCATAGAGAAAGCAGGCGCCGATATTGACGAACACATGGTCAACAAGGTATTCCGCAGTGTTCATTCGATAAAAGGCGGTGCGGGATTTCTTGCTCTCAATCAGATAAAAGAACTCGCTCACAAACTGGAGAGTGTCCTGGGGAAGATCCGAAGCAGGGAAATGGTCCCCACACCCGATATAGTAAACGTCCTTCTCCTCGCATTCGATAAACTGAAGGGAATGGTTTACGATATTGACTCCAGCGAGAGCGCAAGCATTGCCGAGCACCTGGAGGGACTGGCTCAATTAATGGAGCCGAAAGCCGGCAAGCCCGAAAAAGCCGAAATCGTCCCGGAGCCCATGCCGGCTACACCCGTCAAACCGGAAACCGGACCCCTTTCAACATCTGGGGACGCGAGGACAGGTCCGGCAACCGCCGAGACCCTTGTCAATACAGCGCCATCTGAAGAACGCTCATCCGAAACAAGTCCGGTGAAACCGGAGTCCAAACCGAAATCCGTCAAAGCGGAAGCCTCGGAAACAGTGCAGTCCGACACGAGTCTCCGGGTCCATGTGAGCCTGCTCGATACCCTGATGACACTGGCCGGAGAAATGGTCCTGAGCCGGAATCAACTGCTTCAGGCCATGTCC
>JAZDGK010000212.1:0-20717 GCA_043806955.1 Pseudomonadota bacterium
GAAACGGAATACGCGATCATCGTGACTCTTTGCCAAAAGACGCTTTTCAGGTTCTTACGGACAACGGTGAACGGATAACGGTGAACGGTTACAAGAAGTATACCCGTCCCTAATTTGGAAATGAAGGGGGGTGGCAAGCGGGATATCAATCGGTCAAGCAGCTTTACATCTGTAAGTCTTAAGAAAAACAAAACAAATAAGAAAAAGACCTAAAGGAGAAGAAATTATGAAAAAGTTTATGACCGGATTAGTAACCACGGCATTTTTGGCAGCACTGGCTCTCCCGGCTTTCGCCGACGTTGATGTTCTTGCAACCGTTGACAAACACAAAGACAAGACCGTAACCGAAGACGTGGATATCGTGAAATTCCATGAAGTTCGGGTAAAACAGCTTGCTTCTCCGACCAACTCCGCTGAGGCACAGGCGGTTAAGAACGATATTAACCGTGACAATACAATTGATGAAACGGAAACCCCGGTCAACAAAACCGCAACGATCAATGCCGCTACCGGTGACGGTTCCTCCGGCGTCGTGAGCCTCAACCAGTCTCCGGGCAGCATCAACAATCAAGGCAATGCAACCTCCGTGGCTGTGACCGATGTCGGGCAGGCGTTCGTCCACGCGGAAGCTTCAGTTGAAAAAGACCTTTATGGGAACACGGTAGGTACCTATCAGCCGAACCGCACCAACCTCATTGACGCCGCTCTCACGGGAGTCACCGGGATACTGAACGTCAACCAGTCGGCCGGCAATATCAACAACCAGAACAATGCTACCGGTCTTGCCGTCGGCGCGAACTCGATCGCTGCCCTTTCAGAGGCCGACCTTGGTATGGATAACTACGAAAATACATCCTTTGAAGACGGTGGATTGCTGACCGACACCCTGACCAACGGCGCCCTCCAGGGCTCTTTCGGGATCGTCAATGTCAACCAGTCTTCGGGCTGTATGAACAACCAGGCTAATGTGGTTTCAGTCTCCGCCACAGTGAACCCGGGAGTATTTTAATCCACGCAGGAGAGGGGAGGGGGGAGATCTTTCTCCCTCCCCTTGATTAATGCTGACCAACCATATTTGAAATTCTTTCAGGGAATGCAGCGTTCAGGAATCAGAATTCAGAATAAACGAACATAATGGCTCAGCTCAGCTTTTTCCGATTCTGACTTCTGACTCCTGAGCTCACAATGAGCGTCTGAGAATCCAATATGATGCGAGTCTTTCATTTGGTATCTGTAACTCTATATATCTTCGGGTTTATCTTCGCGCTTAACGCAGACGCCCCGGCGGCCACGGTAGTTGTTCGGATGATGAGTCGCGGACCTGCGGTTTCGAAGCAAGTAGTCAGTATGCGCGAACGGAGGTTTACGAGGGTTATCCCGCAGACCGAAGAATACAGTTGCGGGGCGGCAGCTCTGGCAACGCTTCTGACCTATCATTTTGGAAAAGAGCTTTCTGAAAGAGAGGCCATCAAAGGCATGATCAGAGCAAGCGGAGAAGGGATTCTGGAGAGAAAGAATTTTTCCCTCCTGGATGTGAAAAAATATGCCGGTGATCTGGGGTATAAAGTGGCAGGATACAAGATGAAACCGAAGCAGTTGCTCAAATTAAAGATACCCGTTATCACCAGGATTGATATCCGGGGATATTCACATTTTATCGTCCTTAAAGGAGTTCGAGAGAGCGAGGCATAT
This sequence comes from Pseudomonadota bacterium, assembly GCA_043806955.1. Classification (GTDB taxonomy): domain Bacteria; phylum Desulfobacterota; class QYQD01; order QYQD01; family JAZDGK01; genus JAZDGK01. The sequence continues at coordinate 1,693 of JAZDGK010000212.1, forward strand.
ATTGCCGATCCCGCGTGGGGCAATCGCATCATGGACCTTGAGGATTTTATAAAATCCTGGAGCGGGGTCATTCTGGCGCTGGACGGCCCTAACGCCGGAGAGGGCGGCCTGAATTGCGGAGAAAAGGATTTTTTACCGGTGGATTGTGTTTTCAGAATGAAGAATACTGATACGGGGCTGTTTCCCATGGATCCGTCCCTGCCAAGCGCCATATTCATACGATTAAACTGAATGGGAAATGCGAAATGATGGATAGAAGTCGTTACCTATCTCGAAAGCTGGACCGGGGCATATAACCAATGAAGAATAGTCTCCGTCGTCTGATATCAATAGTTGTTCTTGCCGGCAGTCTGGTCTATCCGCACAAGCTGACAGCCGGCCAACAGGACCTGGAACTACTGGGATTCGAAGCGGAAGCCGTCTCTGATGAAGAACTGGCCGAGGTTCGCGGTGGTTACGGGGGGGTCTACTTCGAATTTGATTTTTCCGGGTACTGGGACCATTTGAGCAATGTAGACGGCTGTGCAAAGGCGGACGGCGCTTTGAACTACTCCGGGAGTCTCGGGGATGTAAATATCCAGGTCAACAGCAGTCCTCAACCCATCTCAGACGGGGGGACGGTTACATCCCAAAACACCATAGGCAACGGCGATCAACAGGTGATGATGAAGGCCTTTGTGGGCGATATCAATCAGACTCAGGGCGCCATCCAAATATGCCAGGTGCCCGGCAGCAATAATGTTGTGACTACGATTATGAATCTTCAGTTTACGGTAATAAACATTTCTGATCCCAGTAAACTGGGCCAGCTTCAAGGGATACTGTCCGGGGTCCTCGGACAATAGAACGTACATGGGCGGCTTCTGCAAATCTCCCGGCTGCACAAATCGCACACGCGTTCATTTCGTCCTCGGCGGATCATCAAAGTTCAGAATGTCGAATATCGAACAAGGAATGATGAATGTCGAAGTATGGTCGAAGACTACTCGCTATTGAGGACCGATGCCGGTCTATGGCGAGAAATGAACGGAAAACTTCAAACCAGGAGCCCTGAGTCCGGCAGGCTCCCAGACACAGACCAAGAGCCGATATGAGAAAAATTCCAGTTTGTTTTGTAAATGCAGCACTGTTTACTGTTCTGGCGATATTTTGTTTCCCGCAGCCCATCCTGGCGGATGTGAGCAGCGAAATACCCGAGGACTTTCAAATCGTGCCTGTCCAGACATTGCCTGCTCAAGCGCTGCCTGCTGAAACGTTACCTGCTGAAATGGCGCCTGATCAAACGGCGCCTGTCGAGACCGTTCAACCGGTGTCTACTGAGACGGCTTCCACCCAAACGGCCCCGGTCGAAACGGTTTTTGCTCAAAGCGTGCCTGCTGAAACAGCTTCCACTGAAACAGCGCCTGCCGAGACAGTCTCTGCTCAAACAGAGCCGGTCGAAACAGCGCCTGCGGAAACGGTCGTCACGGAGGTGGTCACATATGTAACTGAAGTGACCACTAATATAACAGATGATACCGATGTAGATGTCAGTGTGAAGCAAGAGTCGACTGTAGAACAGTCAGCGGCCAGTTCCGGTACATCTGTCGGGGGCAGTAGAGAGAATGTCCTCGTAGAGAATCGAAGCAAGCGGTGTGCCGACATCACGGGCGATTTCGGCGCTGCTTCTGCCGGGATCATATCTACAAATCAGGCCCCGGGCACATTAAACAATCAAAGCACGGCTATTAACGTGGCCTTCACAGCAGAAATTTCAAGCAGTCTGCTTGAGGCGACATCGGCGCTTCAGAATGAGAGCTCGGACAACGAGATATTCTCGACCGACATTGATATAGAGACCAACATTCATGCAGGGGCTTTTTCCGGCACTACCGGTATCATAGCCGTCAACCAGTCTGCCGGCAGTTTGAATACGCAGAGCGTTCTCATTAATGTGTGCGTAGGGGCCACTCCCACGGTTTCACTTTCCGACGCAGATTTGGGCATGCAGATTTCAAATAATCAAGTAACCGATGTCGGAGTGACGCGGAACGATAAGATAAGCACTTATGCTCTCGAAGGAGTCAGCGGCATTGTAGCGATAAATCAATCCTCGGGGGCCTCGAATCATCAGGCCACCGCAATATCGGTTTCCGTCCAAGAGATAAACCTGTTTTAAATTCTTGTAGCAATGAATTCGTTGGGTTCATGGTTCACACGCCCCCCCCGACCCTCTCAATACTGTTGAAGGGGGTAGTCGGTTAGCTCCTCTTTTGTCCTGCAAAAATCCTGCTGACAATCGCAAAATGAGTCCGGATATGAACATCGAATATCGAACAAGGAATTTCGAACTATGAAGTTTTCCGGTGACCTTAACTTTAGGCACTTTAGCTCACTTTGGCACTCTCCCACAATCCTTCGACATTCGTCATTCCTTGTTCGATATTCGATATTCCAAACAGCCTCCCGACCGTCTCGCAGCTTATGAGCAGAAACAGGGGGAGGAGGAGCTAACCGACTACCCCCCTTCTGTTGAATCAGGGATGTCTGAGTCCCAAACCTATTCTTTTCAGTGTGAGATGCATGTGGCACATGCCACACCTAATGATTTCCGGTACGGGCTTAATTCAACAGCAATGCCCTCCCACCTCTCAGGAGCGAAACCCCGCACCCCCGATCAAAAGCTTGACAGAACGGCCTAAAAGGCGTATTCAAGGGTGTATCTTTGTTTGAAAACCTACGACTATGAAAAACAGGTTCTGGAAATCTTTTCTCACCTTAAGCCTTCTTAGCATTGTCCTCCTCTCACCTGAAGTCCTGCTTGCCCAGAAAGGGCCTTTCCCGAAAGACAGGATCTCCTTTGTCGGACAGATTTCCAATGACGAGGAAGGGCGTGAACTGTCATATCCTGCCTATGTCTGGATAGATCCCAACCGGAAGGAAATCTACGTGGTTGAGGGCCGCGGAAGTATAGTGGTCTACAATGAGAGATTTTTCCCGCTCTTCAGTCTGGGACCGGGGCAGGGGGTCGAATCGGCTCAGGGGCTGATGATTGACAGGGGAGGTTTCCTTTGGGTGGCTCAAGCACCGGGGCTTAATAATCGCCGGGGGCGGATCTCCATCTTTGATCGATGTCTCAACTGGAAAAAGGACGTTTATCTCTCCGGGTTTGAAGGCGCCGATGAGTTTACGCCGTTCAGGCTGGCTGAAAACAGCAAGGGTGAAATTTTTGTAGTTGGGGCATACAGCCCCCTGGTTCTGATCCTGGATACGCTCGGAAATGTCGACGGCACGCTGTCCCACGAGGTAGAAGCAGAAGGCGCCAGAAAGCGTGTTATGCTGAATGACGTGTTGGTTGGGCCGGATGACCGCCTCTATTTCTTGAGCGAAGAGACAAGCCACGTCTACGTTTATGATACGAATCGAAGGTTTCTTTTTGAATTCGGCCAGAAGGGCGGCAGTACGGGGAAGATGAGCCGGCCGCAGGGTCTGGATATCGAGAGGCGTTCCGGGAATTTCTTCATAGTCGATTATATGCGCCACGCGATAACCGTCTATGATCCAAAAGGCAATTTTATTTACGAGTTCGGCGGATTGGGATGGGGCGAAGGCTGGCTGCAATATCCGAAAGATATAACCATTGACCGATCGGGAAAGGTTTTCATAGCCGACACCTTCAACAATCGGATTCAGGTTCTACAATTAAAGGATGCGTCGGCGGGAGATCTTATCAGAGACCAAACCGCGGGCGAAGAGGAAGCGACGGCAAAAGGGTCTGTGCCGGAAGAAGCCAGAAATAAACCGGGTTTTGTTGCAGTGCCGAGGGAAAAGACGACTGAGAAGGAGGGCTCGTCATTATTACTCGATGTCCTGCCCACTTTGCCGCCGGAGAAGCAAGGGAATAAGACGAAATAACGGTTTGCTGCCGGCTGACCATGACCGGCTAAAATAAGCTTTTCGGAGAGATCTGCCGATATAATTAAAGAGTGGAATCCGATGATCCGGGAAGTGTAGTTTCCGGATGAAAACCGAACGACAATGAACCAGTTGACAAAACACAGGATGATACTGGCCTTGGCTGTTGCTGTTTTGTTCAGCCTGGCCCCGTTTGGCGTATCACTGGCTACCATTACCGGTACGTGTTCGAATTGTCATACAATGCACAACAGCGAGGGCGGACAGGTCGCAGCGAGGCGCATCAACAGTGCGCACAGCGGTCTCGAAAGCGATACCACCCCGAACGCGGCATTATTGAGGCGGGACTGTGCCGGTTGTCATTCGGCCTCCGCGGCCGGTACCTGGAAGGAGCAAACCACAGGGGCTCCGATTGTCTTCAATTTTTCGAATCCGACTAACCCTCTGGCCGGCGGCAATTTTAAATATGTAGTTGATTCCGACAGCAAGGGCCACAATGTTACCGGCGTAGCTAATGCCGACGGGAACTTCTCTTCGAGGAATATTCCGGGCAGCGCAACCGCATATTTTCAGGTCGGTTGTGCAGGAGAGCGCGGTTGCCACGGCGACAGATCCTCGGGCAAAACCGATGTCGGCGGGATGAAGGGCGCGCACCATTCGCCGGCGCCGGACATACTCGACGGAACCTCGCTCGGTAGAAGCTACCGGTTCTTGAAAGGAATCGCCGGGGTCGAGGACGTCTACTGGGAATATGATGCCAAGGAAAGTCGTGGTCATAATGTCTATAAAGGGACGACCACCGGGTCGACAGACTCGATAAGCTACTTGTGTTCGCAATGCCATGGGAATTTTCATACCTGGCAGGGGGGCTCTCTGGAAGTGGGGACGCAGTCGCCCTGGCTGCGGCATCCGACAGACGCAGTTCTCAAGAATTCAGGGGAATACGCTGCGTATACGTCCTACAACCTGACGGCGCCTGTAGCCAGACCCGATCCATACAATGGAGACGTCCAACAGACCTTAGTCCGTCCGGGAACGGACATAGTGATGTGCCTTTCCTGCCACAGGGCGCACGGCTCGCCCAATTACAAAATGATTCGCTGGGATTACAAGAGTACCTCCCTTTCTACAGCTCTAAGCGGCTGTAACGTCTGCCACACCTCGAAGAACTAGGAGTCGGTTGGATTCAGTAAGCAGTAGGCAGTAAACAGTACGCAGTAAGCAGCGCACTCTACTGTCTGCTTGCTTTCACTCAGCACTCTCTTCTCAATCCGCATTTGAAAGTGCCTAAAGTGCCTAAAGTTAAGGATGAGATCGATTGTATATGAGCAACCGTAAACCCGGAACCCGGAACTCCTTTTAGCTGCCTCACCTTCGCACCTTCTCACCTTCGCACCTTCGATCTTTTTTACTCATTACTCATCACTATTTGTGTCTCCGTGTCCCCGCGTCACGCCCTCTCCGCGTCTGTCCCTTCTCCGTCCGCAACTCGTTTGCTTTGTTCTTGACAATCTCGTTCATCTCATATAAAGCAGTGCTGGGCCGTGATTTAGCCCGAAAGTCTCGACATATGCAGGTGACATGCTGCATTTGCTAACTAAACTCTTATGGTTGCTCCCGGAATGATGCGAAAATACCTGACCTTACATTATGTGTTTTTTCTGCTGGCAGTCCTTGTCCTCGCAAACAACTGCGCCGGCCTGGCCGAAAAGGACCCTTTATCAAGGCGGTGGGACCGTTCCGCGGGAAGGCTGATACTCTACCTGAATGGTCCGGAGCACGCCGGTCAGAACGTGGGTTTTGAACTTGACGGCGTCGCAGTCTTCAATGTGGAACGCGGCTGGGAAGAGTTGCCTCTCGTTGCCAGAATTGTCAGGAGTGAGGATATACTGGGGCGGCAACTGGTGCTTTCCGAGGTGGATCTGCCATCCGGGAGCTACGACAAGATCCGCTTCAGATTCAACAGCGCGCAACTCCTCCAGGCGGACAGGGCCAAGCTACTCTCCACGGATTCAAGCGAGCTGGAGGTTGAGTTCAAGCTGAGGATCGTCCCCGGAGAGGCCACACCGGTCTTTGTAAACTGGAACATAGACCGGTCGGTCAAAGATGGTTTCCTGTTTTCCCCTGCATTCAACATTAAAGCAGGTTCTCGAGGGATAAGCAGCCGGCTCGCCTACATAACAAACAGGGGGTCGGACAGCGTCTCAGTCATAGATAGAGAAATTGACGAGGTCGTCTCGGTAATCTCCACAGGCAGGGGGCCGTCCGGGATCGCAGTCGGAAACAGGAAAAACCGGCTGCGAGTTTATGTCACAAATGCGGACTCCAACAGTATTACAGTTATCGACCCGACAGTTAACCATGTGGAACAAACCATACCACTGACATCGGGAGCCAAACCGGTGGCCATAACCGCAGCACAGGCTGCATCGGGGAAAGAGTACCTCTTTGTAGCCAATTATGATTCCAACACCATTTCCATCATAGATGGAGACAGTTACAGGGAAATAGCACAGGCCAGGGTGGGAATCGGGCCTTTTGCCATTTTAGCTGAACCCCTCCTTGATACGATAAGCACGGTAGGACTGACGGCCGCCCAGTTGAGCCGGTGGAGATCATACAGGGACCAGTATATTAATGTTTATGTGGCGAACCGCGGAAGCAATACCGTATCAGTGATCGTCTTCAATCCATCTGTCGCCTCGGTCCAGGATGCTTATACCATTAATGTGGGATGGGACCCCGTTGCCCTGGATATAGATACGGAACGGGCATGGCTTTATGTGGCCAATGCGAATTCGAACACGGTCTCTATCCTGAATATCCTGGACATCATCGACGGGGATACCGGCGGAGCGGAAACCGACCTGGCCAACGTGGGGACGGGCGGGACGGACATTGTGGCCGACCCTTTCTTTGCGAGGGTCTATCTGTTGAAAAGGAACGGCGAGCTGGTCTTTCTCCAGACCCCTTCCACAATCTCCTCGACGTCTACGATTACGGCCATAACCGGACTGGCCAGAATAGGAGGCCGGCCCCAGAGTATGGCCATGGATACAGAAGGAAGAAAGATTTATGTGCTTGACGGCAGCAGCGGGACAGTGCACGTCGTGGATAAGACGCTGAAACGTACCGTCAAAACGATCCCCGTGGGTGCCAATCCTTATGAGATTGCGATAGTCCCCTATTGATGAAACAGGAATAAGAGCTTGGATTTGAGACGAATGAACTGGAGAGCAGGGGTTTTCGGAGCGGTCTTTTATGCCCTCTGCAATCTGTCTGCGGCCTGGGGCGGGGATGTCGGCGGGCTTGCAGATGTTCGCCATAGTACTACGGAACAAAAGACGGACGGTGTTGAAACCAGCGATGGTTATTCCACCACCCAGAATTACTATCTCACGACAATAGGCGATCTTACACCGGCGATGACCTATGTGATCAATCTGCGAGCCAATCACAGCAAAACCTCCCTCACGGAGCAGGGCACGACCAGAGAGATTTACAGGCAGGGCGGCGAGCCGCAGATCGAGTTTAATCTGAACAATCCTTTGTACCGGGCCAGTGTGGGGTATCAGCGCACCGAGCTCTGGGACGGGGCCTCGATTTCGAAAACGACGCGCCAGACCACGGATTACGAGTACGCCCGCTTTGATCTGACGCCCCGTGAATTCCCGACCCTGGGGCTCCAGTGGAGCCACAGAGAGAACTACGACTACACTTCCCCTCACCATGCAGATAGCATAACGGATACATATCTTGCTAATAGCACATATACTTATGCGCCTTTTGCCTTTTACTACAACTACTACCTGACGACAAAGCTTGATGATGTCCAGCTGGGGGACTTGATAAAACAGGAAACGGACCTGCAGAACCACAACGGCCGCATAGATTACAGCCAGTCGATCTGGGACGGAAAAATTCCGCTTGCTGTCGGTTATCAGGCAAACTACAGCCGTAGCGCGGTACACAATTTTTCAAACGTAGCACAGTTTGAAGTGGAACGGATTCCGTTCCGGGGATTGTACGCGCAGGATAGCCTGATCAATCCGTATCCCGCCAAGCTCAGACTCGAATCTCAGTCCCTCCTTGTTGACAACGACAAAGTGACACCGATAACGAGCATAAATATTGGAGACAGCATAACTAACGTGAATCTGCAGCGAAATATCGGTCTGGAGCTGACGGGAACCAAATCCGTAAAACTCTTGCGTATCTTCATAAACGTGCCAACCAGCGAAACGGGGTTTAGTGAAAGCCCGGCATTTGATGTCTATTCCGGCAACACAGTGTCGGACTGGACGCTCATTGAACGGGGGGTATCGCCGGTTCAGCTTGGCAATGACCCTTCAAATGTTTACTACTACGAAGTGAGCTTCACTGCGACAACTGCCAGGTTCTTCAAGGTCGTCCTTACTTCTGAGATGAGCGATACCATTGGTGATTACAGGAACATATACGTAACCGAAATAGAGGCCGTGGGAGATGAGACAGAAGGAACGGATATTGATGAGAGATTCGATCAGGGTCTGAATCTGAGCGCCGGCTTCAGGGCATCTCCGACCTTGTCGGGGCTGCTGAATGTTTACCTGACCAGAAACGATGAGGAACCGGAGTCTTTGACGGATTCTGCCGGTTATCTCTTTTCCAGTCTCCTCAGCAAGTCCGGCGAAGGAGGCGAGGGGGAATCGAAGGCGACAACCACCCGCAGTTGGGGACCGAGTGTGAACTGGCAGCCCGATTCCAAGCTTTTCACCACTTTCCGTTTCCAGAGGCAGGATACCTGGGACACGGAAAACACAGTCGATAATTCTTCGAACATCTATTCGGTAACACTTAATTCGCCCCTTCTGGATACCCTTGATGCCACTCTTTCCGCAACGCATGGAGACCAGTACAGCTTTTCCGAAAAAGAATCTTCAAACAACACCCTCTTGGTGAGCACAATGGCGAGGCTGTATGACGACGTAAACATGATAACGGACGTAAACTATACGAACTCCAAGACTTATGCCACTGACAGCATTGGCGATACCGGAAGCATCAATACCATTTCCGTCAACGGCAGCATAAACGCCGTTGTCACCAGAAGATTGAACGGCATCCTCAACTACACATTCGCCTGGCCCTCAGCCGGGGAAGACACAAATCAACAAACCATAGTTTTGGTCTATCATCCCGGTCCGCTCCTTAATCTCATGGCCTCTTATCAATTCGCCGATACCGGAGGAGGCCGCATATTCCAGCAGAATTATACCGTCGACTGGCTGCCGGTCCCTGTGCTAAATATGAACCTGACCTTGCAGGATCTGGAGTCTGGAGATACGGAAACGCAGAGCGTTGCCCTGCAGACGAGATGGCAGATTAACCGGCATTTTGACCTGCAGTTCAATTATGCCGTCGGTCGCCAGGAGACGACACGCAAGGTTTACACGTGTAATGCGAGCCTTTTCCTGGCCGCACGCTTCTGAAAGGAGGGCCACAGCTATTGACACCCACAGGTAAAACTGATATGAGAAACTGGCGGATAAAGGTTTTATCCTCTCTGGTGTGGCTATTTTTGTTGTGTTCAATCGGATGCCGGGCCACAGATGGAGGCTTTGTCCGTCCGGGTGCCGATCTTCGCAAAATGGGCAAAGTGGCTGTCCTGCCGTTCGAGAATATGACCAGCGACAGGTTTGCGGGGAGGAAGATCCAGAACCTGATGGTTACCGAGATTCTGGGAAGCGGATGCTTGGAAGTGGTGGAGCCTGGTGAGATATACAAAGTAATTCGAACCGCGGAACTGCTTACATTCAATGCTTTGAATATCGAGAACGTAAAACTGCTCGGAGAGCGCTTGAGTGTTCCTGCAATCGTCCTGGGTTCCGTCCATTCCTACGGCGTCACCAGGGGTGCGGCCATTTCCTATCCTGAAGTAACCATTCATTGCATGCTGCTCGATACGGCTTCAGGAGAAATTCTAGCATCCACTCAGTGTACATCGGGTGGGACCAGTTTCTGGACCAGGCATTTTAAGGCTGAAGGCGCCACTCTTGATGAAACTGCCGAAACGGCGGTAAAAACCATAGTGAGGAGCTTGTTGTCGAGATGAAAAGGTACATATTATGGTGCTGTTTCTTATTGTTGCTCCTACCGGCTCTCGCCGGCTGCGCGAGGCATCGAGGACCGCAATCCTATGTGCGCCCGGACTTTGATTTCAGTTTTGTCAAAAAAGTCGTGATACTTCCTTTTGACAATCTGACAAAGGAGAAATCTGCAGGGGAGCATTTGCGCAGGGTGGTGATCAATGAGCTACTGGCATCCGGGCTGACGGATGTTGTGGTATCGGGTGACGCTGGGGCCGCGGTAAAGGCTGCGGGGGCGGAGTCTACAACCACACTTTTGCCGGACCAGATCAACAAGATAGGCAAGATGTTCAACGCACAGGCCGTTCTGACCGGATCGGTGGAAAGATATGAGGAGCCTAAAGGCGGGTCATTTGCAGCCCCGGAGGTAGCATGCTCCCTTATCATGTACGATACCGATTCAGGATCGATTATATGGGCGGTGAGCTCATCTATGGGGGGCGCCAGTTTCCTCACCCGCCATTTTGGGGCGCGATGCGATACTCTGAGCGAGGCGTGTGAACGGGTAATCAGGGGATCTGTAAAGACACTCGGGAAGTAAAGACGAGTGCTGAGTGCTGAGTACATAAACCAGTGCTGGGCGATGAGTGCGAATATCAGAAGATAGGCCGCCTCTGGCGGGTGAGCTTTGAATTTTGTGATATCACAACATAAATTGCCGACTTACTTGAATCAAATAAGAACAGGCATATTCTTTCTAATCTGCATTCTTCTCCTGCCTTGCTGCGCCGGAAAAGCCGTACTGAGCTCGGATTCCGGTTCTCCAGCTCTTTCAGGAAAGACTATTGCGGTATTCCCTTTTGAAAACCTCTCGGACCGGAAGAATGCGGTCTGCGAGGCCATGCCGTATGTATACAGGAGGCTTCAGGATTCCGGCATTGAGATAGCGCCTGCAACATCCGTGGAGCGGTTCCTTGTCATAAACGAGATTCGGAATTTCGGACACTTTTCCGGTGAAATCCTCAATCTGGTGAAGCAGGACCTCGGAGTTGATTACGTCCTCTTCGGGAGTATCAATTCCTATTCTGCTGAAAGCCCTGCTCTTTCAGTCTCTGCCAGATTAGTCTCCGTTCCTGACGGAAAAGTCCTCTGGGGCAACTCTTCCGCCTTGTCCGGGGGCGATTTCAAGAGGATACTGGGTCTGGGTAAAATCAATGATCCTGCCGTGCTGACTTCCAAGGTAATTGAGGATCTTTTTGCCCCTATGGACGGCCTCAGCCTGCCGGACGATCAAGAGACAAAGCGGTTATTCCGAGTCGCGGTCATGCCCTTCGAAAACTTTTCTAATCGAAAAAGCAGCGGACTTATAACTACGTACCTTTTTTTGTCCGCCTTAACTTCGAAACCCGGATGGGAGGTCGTTGAATACGGCAGGTCCTGGAATGTGCTTGTATCGGAAAACTACCGATATCGAGGGAATCTGGATTATGAGACCCTCCAAGCTATGGGTAAGGCGATCGACGTGGACGGCATCATTTTGGGGACGGTGGAAGAGTATAAAGAGGCTGTTGGGACGGGAAAATATTTGATTCCGGAAGTATGTATCAGTTTACGTCTTCTCCATATCCCGACAAAGACTATTGCCTGGGCCGACCAGATGAGCTCGACGGGTGAAGATTACATATCGGTATTTGACTGGGGCCGGATCCGGACCGCGGACCAACTGGCCCAAGAAATGGTCCGGCAAATGGTAAAGCGTCTTCCCCGCGCTGAAATCAAATAGATAGAACAGCGTTGCCACGCCGCAGCGAAAATGGGATCTACCGCAGAGCGCGCGGAGAACGCAGCGCGGCAGAGCCGCAACCAAAAGAGTGTTTTGCCACAGAGCGCATAGCGCACACAGAGTTTCAAAAGAGCAGGGTGGGCTCTGCCCACCCTACGGGTAACTACGGGTAACGGCTTTGCCGAGAGTAAGACGAGTATTCGTTCCTCAATCCCGGAATTCTCGGTTGTGCCCGGCCGGTTCCGGTCCATATCTCCTGATTGGAAATTGGTTATTGAACATTGAACATTGAACATTGGACATTGATCCTAAGATGGTATGTTGGAAATTCTTAAGCCCCCCAAATTTGTTCAAAGACTGATCATCCTTCTTGTCCTCTGCTTTGGTACGGGATGCACTGCATTTGAAAACTCAAGGCCTATTGCCTGGGTCGACGGCGTTCCTCTGGACCAGGACGATTATATTGAAGCGCTCACCGCCACTCACCGGAATGAAATCCCCGGCCCCAGTAAACGCGTCGATCTCAGCGAGTACCTGAACCGGATAATAGAGGATCGCTTGATAACCCAGGAGGCATACCGGATGGGACTGGATGATGACCCTTGGGTGCAGGAGGGCCTGCGAGAGTATCGCTTGAGAGAGTCCGTTTCCCGGTTATACAAGGAAGCCATCGCCGGTAAAGTGGATTTGAGCGATGATGATGTTCTTCGATTCTACCGGGAACGGATGGAAGAATTGCATATCCGCCAGATAACGGTGCAAAAGGAAGAAGATGCCCGGGCCATTCGAACGGAGATTGATGCCGGAGGCGATATGGCTTCCCTGGCAAACCAACACTCCCTTGACTCGTACAAAGAAAAGGGCGGCGATCGAGGGTATGTTCGGCGGGGTGAAATCACAGATGCGGGAAGCGAGCGCCCTGCCGGCAAAAAAGGTGAAATATGGACGGCAAGAATTCCTTCGGGGCTATACCGGATAATGCTGGTGGAAGACTCCAGGCCGGCGCCCGAAGGGGACCCTGCGGAAATACGGCGACTCTGTGAAAAAGGGCTGAGAAAGAGAAAGGAAGGCGAATTAAGCCGGCTAGTGTTGACAGAATACCGCAGACAGGTCGATGTGTTTATCGATAAGGAACTTCTTCTTAAGATACCCGCCATGGGGGCGCAGGAGGAAAAGGCGGGGGATTCGGTTTCCCAAGACGCGCCGGTTGCTCGGGTTGAAAAAGAAGTACTTACAGTCCGGGATGTCGAGCGGGAACTTAAGGACGCCATGAGGAATCAGGCGGAAGATAGTGATATAGCGCTAGTAAAAGACAATCTCGTGAATAGCTGGATTGATCGAAAACTGGTAGATCATTTTGCGCTGAAACAGAACTATGAGCGGGATCGGGCATTTAGTAACAAGTTGAGACGATACGAGGAGCTATTGGTGAGAAGGGCATTCGGTCAAAAAGTCATTCTACCCCGGATTCAGAGCTCCGAAGAGGCTCATCGGGCTTATTATGAGCAGCACAGAGACCGGTACAGAAAGCCTGTGAGTTACAAGCTGAAAGGAATCGCGTTTGAAGACGAAGCGAGGGCTCGTGCCGTATCGGAAGAGATAGGCAAGAGCGCTGATTTTTCCTGGATAGTGAAGAGAGAAACAGGGGATGAATCCCTTGAGAGTACCGATTGGCTGGAAGAAACCGAGCTTTCTCCCGCCTTGAAAAGGATTCTTTCGGGCCTGAAGCCGGGAGAGATCAGCGGCGCTTTTGCCGACAACGGAAGGCACTATATTGTGAAACTGGAGGCCAAGTCCAAGATCGAATATGAACCGTATGAAAAGGTCGGAAATCTGGTGGTTAAGGACTATGTTAAAGACGAATATGACGCATTGTGTAGGAATTATGCTTTCAAGTTGCGAGAGAAGGCAACGATCAAAATAGACGAATCTCTGGTTCGGGAGTTGACCGAAAGGTTTTTTCCACATGAATAACGCTAAGGGCCTGTCACGAAATAACTTGAGCATTCTGAGCGCCGATCCATCCCGTCCGGCTGCGTTGCTCGTCGGTTGCATACTCACGGATATGCGCCCTCCTCGCGCCTTGCCGGACGGGCGCCTCAGCACTCAGAATTGCACAACTTATTCCGTGAAAGACCCTAATCACGCAGGGGAGAGGGTTCGAAGTCTTGTTTTCGCAGGACCGGGGAAAACTTGTTGTTTTTCTTTGTGTCTTTCTGTCCTGGTGGTTGTCTTTCTTCTCGGTTGTGCAGAGGCCCCTGCCAGAAAGCGGCAGGGCTTTGTGCCAAAGCCTTGCCTGGCGTGTCATGAAAAGAGTTTTGCCGGCCTGACAAAACCTTTTGTCCACGCACCGGTACAAAAGAAAGAGTGTGAGAATTGCCATCTCCGCCATGGGAGAATCCCGGTCAGCGCCTTCAAGTTGGCCGGCGCGAAGATGTGTTATACATGCCACGATGCCGGCCGGATCAATGTGTTGGAAGGCAATGCCGCTCATGCGCCGGTCCGAGAGGGACGGTGTACATCCTGTCACGATCCTCACGCCGGCGATGATAAGATTTTTCTGAAGAAGCAGGGCAATGACCTCTGTTTTGAGTGCCACGACAAGAATCTTTTTGCCGGCGCCAAAGTCCATGCCCCGGCGGAAAAAAACTGCCTGACCTGTCATGATTCGCATGGCTCTCCTGTTTCCAATCACCTCACCAAACCGGAACCGGCCCTGTGCCTCGATTGCCATGACAAGGGAAACCCCTCTTTTCAGAATGCCCACCAGAAGTATCCGGTGGAAAACGGGCAATGTGCGATATGCCATGATCCGCATTCCGGGCAGAATGCAAAACTCCTGAGGGTTTCTACACACAAACCGTTGAAAGACGGCAAGTGCAGTTCCTGCCATGTACCTTCGGGAGATAAAGAGCCATTCAAGCTCATAGCGGCTGGGGGGGCGCTCTGCTACAACTGCCATAAATCCGAGGAGCACAGATTCGGACAAGGGATCGGCCACAAGCCTGTGCTTGAGGGTAAGTGCCTCGCCTGTCATAGTCCGCACGCCACAGACTATCCACATCAGTTGACTCAGGACACAAAGTCCCTCTGCTCATCATGTCATAAGGAAAAGGCCGAGGCATTCACGGCATATATTCAGCACGAACCTCTCAAGAGCGGGGGGTGCAATGTCTGTCATGACGCTCATGTCTCATTCAACAAACAGCTCCTGAAGACTGCGGGCAGAAAACTCTGTCTGGACTGCCACAAGGGCGTGGAAAAGGAGCTGAACGGCAAGTACCTGCATAAGCCCGTTCTCAGTGAGTGCATCACCTGTCACAACCCGCACGGCAGCAATTACCGGGGTATGCTCGGGATGCCATACGAAACCGTATGTTACAACTGCCACAAAGATCTGAAGGATGAGCACCATAAGGTACATGTGCATACGCCGGTGAAGAAAAAGGAATGTACGGGCTGTCACGGACCACACGCCGGAAACGAAAAATTCTTCCTGAAGTATAAAGACAAGGATCTGTGTCTATCCTGTCATTCCGAAATGATCGACCAGGGCAAGGGCGGGACAGTTCACAATCCCTTCGGCAAGAGGGAGTGCTTTGAATGCCACGATCCGCATGCCAGCAATAATCCGATGCAGGCAACATTGCCCCTGTCCGGATTGTGCGTGAAATGCCATCGAACCTTCGGAGAGAAAAAGGGATTTGTCCACAAGCCGGTAACAGAAGGAAACTGCACAGGATGCCACAATCCACACGGGACCGCCCTTCCTGATTTGCTTGTCAGCCAGACGGGCGAGCTTTGTTATCCATGCCACAGCCGGCTTAAGGAGCAGTTCGGAGATAATTTCGGTCACAAACCTGCGAAGGACGGCCAGTGCCGGAGCTGTCATCTGCCTCATTTTGGGGATATAAAGGGGCTGCTGACGAGAAAGGATCCGGTGCTTTGTGCAGGTTGTCATCCCCCGGGAGACGCGGGGAACGCCAAAAGCCATAAAGGGCTGGTTCAAAAGACCACACTCTGCCTGAATTGTCATGAGCCCCATCTATCGGCAAAAGGTGACCTGTTGAAAAAGAACGAACATAACCCCTTTGCCAGAAGGGAATGCGGAACATGCCATGATGCACAGAATTCAGAAAGCAGGAGTCAGAAGTCAGAATAGGTCGTGAGCCCTGAACTGGCATTTCACCACGAAGGACACGAAGAACACGAAGAGAGTTTTTTCTTTCACCCCCAAAGGGGCAGATGGTTCAAAATGAAAACTACTGGGATGATCAGAATAGCGGTCCTTTTTCTAGTCTCGGTCCTGACGGCATTTACGGGTGAGGCTTCGTCTGCAAAGCCTTCGGCCGATCTGTGTTATCAATGCCACGGGCAACTGCGGGGGAAGTTTGCGAGAGGGACAGTACACAGTCCTGTGGCCAACGGCCGATGCACGAGCTGCCACGATCCGCACCTGTCGAATGAAGACAAACACCTGAAGGACAGCGTCAACCGGCTCTGTCTCGGCTGTCATAAAGGCCTCGAGGCGGAAATGTCCACGGGGCGGGTCCATTCCGTTCTTCTTCAGGAAAAATGCACGTTGTGTCATAGTCCCCATGCCTCGGAATTGCCGAAACTGCTGGCAAGAGAACCAAATGCCTTATGCCTGGAGTGTCACAAAGAGGTAAAGAAGCAACTGAACAGTCGCTTTCTGCTGCCGCCGTTCCGGGAGGGGAAATGCCTTTCCTGTCACCGGCCTCACACCTCTCCGGAAGAGGGCTTGCTGAGGGAAAAGGTAACGACTCTCTGTCAGAGCTGTCACGGGGCCAAGTGCAGGCACAACGGGATCTCCCTGGCATCTGCCGTTCAGCATACGGAGTGCACCGCCTGTCACAGCCCACATGCCTCGAACAAAAAAGGCGTCTTTAATGAATTTGCGCACAATTCGTTTATCGACGGGCAATGCGATAAATGTCATTCCTTATCGGAAAACAGACCTGTCAGGATCAACGGCACGGTTGAATCATTGTGCATCGGCTGCCACCCGGAGAAGAAAGATGTCTTGTCAAAGCAGTTCATCCATCTTCCGGAGAGCCCGAATTCCTGCACGGTTTGCCACAACCCCCACGCTTCCCGTCATGAGAACATGCTCTGGAAAAGCGAGAGATTTGGCTGCTTCCAATGCCACCAGGATACCGAGAAACGAGAAAGGACCGCAATTGAAAAGCAGAAGGGCTTAAGGTGCAAGGGCGTGAGGAACGGGCTATGTTCAGACTGCCACAGCCCGCATGCCTCAAACCGGTCTCTTCTGCTGAAAGCCGATGGGGTCGAGATATGCCTTCGTTGCCACGAAAAAGAACATAAGGTATCTCACCCGCTCCGGGAGAAGGCTTTGGACCCCCGAACCGGCCAGCCGCTTTATTGCACTACTTGCCACGGCATACACGCGGCCGAGAATAAGCACATGCTCTATTTTGATCGCAAAAAAGAATTGTGCATACAGTGCCATAAGAAAGAGTGAACCGATTGCGGATTGCGGATTGCGGATTGAGAAGAGCGGGTTACGGGTTGCGGGTTGCGAGGTGCGGAATGAAGGGAGAGTGATGAGTGGAAAAGACCGAAGGTGGGAAGGTGAGAGGGTGCGAGGGTGTGGCAGCTCGGAAAGATTTCGGATTTCGGAATGCGGATTGAGAAGAGAGTGCTGAGTACCGAGGGATCCGGAAAATGCTGATATACCGTGCATAGGTCAATTCCCAATATCGAATGTCCAATATCCAATGCTCAACGCAAGAAAAAGATTAACTTGGAAATTGAAAATTGAGAATTCGACATTGGAAATTCTCATATTATCATCCTGAAATGGTATGATGGAAACTTCTAAGTCCCTTAGTTTGACGAGGGTTGGAGAGGTTATCGAGTGAGTACAATTGTTCGTCATTATTCGGCGTTGGCGGCTCTGGTCGTCTTTCTGATTTGTCCGGCAGGTCATGTTTATCCGGCTCAGCAGGACTCTCAATTTAAGCATCTCTGCACCATTTCTTCCCTGGAAGGAAAAGGAAGGCTAAGCAACGTTCAGGACGTATTCTGGTCCAAAAAGCGGTCGAGGCTTCTTGTGACCGATACCGGCGGGGGCCGTCTGCTATTATTTGATCAAGGCGAGAAAAGTTTGAGACTCGTTTCGGAATTCAAACCGGAAGAAATGTCAACCCCGGTGAGCGCCGTAGAGACCTCGGATGGGAAGATCATAGCTGTGGAACGGAATGCACCCGGGGTATTGATTTACGATTCGTCGGGCGCAATATTGAGAGTTCTTAAAGACGGATTTCCTGATGCTTCCTCATTTGTCCCCACGCGTCTGGACCTCGATGAAAAGGATACACTCTACGTGCTTGACCGGGGAAACCGGAGAATATGTGTATTTGACGCAAATCTCAACTACAGATTTCAGATAGCGGCGCCGGACTCGGGAGGTTTTTCAGCATTCGCGGCAGGGAAAGATAACATTGTTGTTGCACTGGGAAGCAAAAACGGTACAATCTATCTTTTCAAAGATGGGAAACTGGCCCGTCAATTCAGCGGTCGGGGGGAATCGCGCGGCGAGACCCAATTCCCGGTTGATGTGGCCTTAGACCCCCAGGGAAGTGTTTACGTAGTTGACTCTCACGGTCATAGGATCGCCATTTTTGACCGAAACGGTTCTTTCCAGGGGTATATCGGCGAAAAGGGCTGGAAATCGGGGCAATTCTTCTTTCCGGTCAGGATAGAGATCAGTCCGGACTACCGGTTATTTGCGGTCGACGCGGATAATGGGCGTTTGCAGGTTTTCCAACCCGCGAGGGACTAGGAGGCTGTCCGAGAACTGATGACCTACTGCGGAAAGCGGGATGACGGCCCAAATATCCCCGGATTTTCGGGCCATAGGTTCACTATTATCCCTCAAATCCGTGAATATTTGGTCTCGTCCTCCGCTTTCCTCGCTACGATCTCAGTTCTCGGACAGCCTCCTAGTCGCTCTTCTGTTTTTCACCATCAGTAAAGGTAAAGAAATTCAAATATCAAAGATCTGGCGTAAATCCACCGATGTCACTGGCCCGTCCGGAATGTGTAGATGACCGGGTCCAGCGGCACACCGGCGGCACTCTGGAAATTCCTGTTTGAAGGGCTGTTCAGCCCGAGCCGGTATTGACGGTTGGGCTGCAGAAGAACGGGCAATATGCAGGTGCGCCGATCCTCCGTCCAGTGCGGCCGTTCGCCCTCCGGCACGGTCGGATACTCAGCCCCACCACCGGTCCAGGAAA
>JAZDGK010000213.1:0-4400 GCA_043806955.1 Pseudomonadota bacterium
GATAGGTAATCCGGCAAATTTTCTTTGCGTCCATGGCCTCAATCAGGGCGCGGATATTCTCCTGGTGGGGGGTATAATCAATCGTACCCGTGGAGAAGGAAGCAAAATGCCGGGATGGAAACTTACCTTCTCCCGATAACAGGGGGAGGGTCTTCTCCAGGGCACGGGTCGCTTCATTAAAGAAGGGTGCCCCCAGTAGGTGCTCGGTAAAGGTCTTGCACATCTGCAAGGCGTTAAGCTCAGATGAGGTCATCGGGATAACAGGAGTAGATTTCCCTTTCGTTACAAGGCGATAGTATTTCCTGTTCCCTTTGGTACTTTCTTCAATATCCACCCCATAGGCCATCCGGATATCGTTGACGAGTCTCATGACCGTCTGTTTGGAACAATCCAGCATTCGAGACAGTTCCGTCAGCGAATAACTCTCCTTAGAAAACAAGAGTCTCGCAAAAAGGCTGATCAGTTTTTCGCCGTACCCTCTATAATAATTCAGTTTTCTCGCCATCACAATCCCTCATAAAAAAGTGAATAACCGTTACGTTATATGGAACGATACCATGATAGACTGCTTTCGAACAAGGGGAAAAAAGTAATTTAGAATTCATTGAGCCAGGATCAGGAAAGGAGGGTATAAAAAAATGAAAAAGAACAAGCAGGAGCTGATACTTAAGGTAGGAGCCGCAGGTGGATCAATAAGTGTCTGGTCAGTGAACGCCAACGACGACACACAATCTTTCGTTGTTAAACGGGATGAATCTACTCTCAGGGAGTTTATTGACGAGGAGGATGCGGTTGGCATCAATTTTAAGAGTAAAAGCGGGTTATTAAGTTCCTTTGCCGATGCTCTGGTTATTCTTGGGCGCTACCCCTGGCATAGTTTGTACCCAATGTTCGTGCATCAGGACTTCATGGATCCTGTCCTCACAGCAGTGATGGATCTTGGAGGAGAAAAAGAGGTAACCCGCTGGCAACGCAGACTAAAAGGTCAATTCTGCGGGCATTTTACTTCTCCGTAACAGGATGCACCAACTGTGAGTAAGATATATGACATTCTCGATGAACAACTTGGGAAAATTACGAGAGAGTATATGGAGAAATTCTGTTAAGGTAAATAACCGTACAAAAACGATCCAGTGGATGGCAATTCGCCGCTCACCCAGAGCTTGGACTAAGGAGGGCTTATGACGACGTTTAATAAGAGAAAGGTTCGTTGTAGTATATGCGGTACGGAGGCGGAATATCTCGGAATCAGTAGTACATACACATTTGGATCGCCCGACTTGGATACCCGTCCTCCAAAAATGCAGAGATCGACTATCATCGCCTGGGTGCAGCGGTGTCCCAAATGCGGATATTGTGCATCTGATGTCAGCACAGCTCGCCCAGAAGCGCAGGCGGTGGTCATTGGCCAGGAGTACAAGGATCAGTTGAACGATCCAACGTATCCTAAACTGGCAGCCTCGTTCTTGTGCAAGGCAATTCTGGATAGGGAGTTCAAGGATTTCGCGGCGGCGACTTGGGCGCTCATCCACGCTGCATGGGCTTGCGATGACTCCGATCAGACGGAGGAAGCGATGGCATGTCGGCAGAAGGCGGCGGACATGCTCGTAATTGCGGAAGAGCATGGTCAGCAAGTGGCAGACCAAGATGGAGCGAGTACCGCAATGCTCGTTGACCTTCTGCGCAGATCTGGCCAATTAGAGCAGGCACGAATAACGATTGCGGCACGACGAAGCAGTATTACCGCGGACATTATTGCTTTGATTCTGGACTTCCAGACAGGTCTCCTCGATAGGAATGACATCTCGTGTCACACTATCGATGATGCCCTTAAAGAAATTGAACTTGCGAAAAAACGTACCAAGTCATCAATGCAGAGAAAGGAGGAACATCCCATGAGAAAGGTGGGCAAGGAATCCAATAAGTCCAAACAGAAACAAAAGGTTTCCTCTTTCGAATCCCCGTCGGTACCATCGGCGACATCCTCGAAAGCAAAACAAAAAGGGAGTCTCAATAATGTAGCCGGAACCTGGAGCGAAGGCGATATCAACCTTTATCGACAATTGCTCCAGAATCTGATAGCAAATGAGGAATTCGAGCAGGCAAAGATTGTTGCGAAACACCTGACAGATTTGCAGCCGGACGACCCGTACGCGTGGTACTTGCAGGGATTTGCCCTCCTTGCTTTATCCGATCCGGAACATGCGGAACCTTGCCTGCTCAGGTCAATGGAGATTGCAGGCGAGGACTGCTGGGACTGCTATCAGATGTCTAATGCCCGCCTCCTTCTGGGAGACCTGGAGGGGGCTGTCGACTGGTGCAACAGAGCTGTAAAACTGGATCCGGACCAACCGTCCTTCCGCTGGAGGCTTATGGAGATCTATACCATCCGAGGAGACCTGAAGGCGGCCATTGTGGTTGGAAAGGAGGCATTGACCAAGTCGGCAGAGACATCCGATGAAATCAAGACACGCCAGACGCTTTCGAATCTCTACCTTTCCATGTGCGCATTCGATGAGTCGGCAGAGCATTTGAAAGAAGCGCTGAAGCTGGACACCGACAATTCGGAACTCTGGTTCGCACTGGGTCAATGTTTATCACGGCAAGGAAAAGCGAAAAAGGCCTTGAAGGCATTCCAAAGAGCTGCAGAAATTGATCCCAATGATTCCGACACATTGTACAACATTGGAGATGCATTTCTTTCGCTCGGCAAACCAGACAGTGCTGTCGATCCACTGCTGCAGGCGGTTCGATTAAAGCATGATTTTAGGCTCGCACATTACGATCTAAGTCTCGCTTTTTTGGAACTGAATAAATATCGAGAGGCGGAAATGTCTGCCCGGGCGGCCCTGCGTGATGATCCGGAGATGGCGTTTCAGTGGTCAAACCTCGGCATCGGCGCTACGGGAAATCTGGGTCTTGCACTCATGAACCAAGGGCAGATGGAAGAGGCGGAGGCATGTTTTCGGCGGAATCTCGGTCTCGTTGCATCCGACTATTTTAACCTCGGCCTTACATTATTCAGGACGCAGCGATATACTGAAGCCCTTGAAAATTTCCGGAGGGCATTGGAGCTTGAGCCGGAAAATCCTGAATTTCATAACCTCCTCGGTCAGACTTATGATGCACTTGGGCAACCAATTGAGGCCGAGCAATCGCTGCGCCGCGCCATCGAGATTGACGAGAACTATGCGCTCGGTTATTATGATCTGGGCGTCATTCTTGCGAAACACGAAGGACAAAAACAAGAGGCGCTTGCATCCTTCGAACAGGCCTTAAAGATCGATCCGAATATAGCAGAAGCGTATTACGCGATTGCCTGTCTCCAAGCCCTGATGCAAAAAGAGGGGCCAGCTATGGCCTTCCTAAAGAAGTCACTGCAGAAAGGTTTCACGGACATAGAGTATATGGAAAAGGATTCGGATTGGGATGGTTTTAGGAAGAACCCCAAATTCATCCGATTGCTGGAGAAGTACCGTAAAAAATAAAAGGCTTGTAACAAACATCTCTTGGCATACTCCTGCAAGTGCCGCAACTTTCATTTGGTAATCCTTGCCGCAATTCCAAATCGAATACTGAGGCTTAGTAGATCCCTCGAACAGAGGCGATATTGTCAGCGCACAGAATTCCCGATATCGATAGTCTGCACGAGATCCTATAATCTCCCTGAATCCCAAAGACCTCATAAGTGGTAATGTCCTCCTGGAAGTAGTATCGAAAGTAATCTTGAGGCATCAGGCTTACGATATTCATCGATGTAAAATACCATGAAATTTAACCTTGCCAAATATACAAAAACTTATATAATGCATCCATGAAGATGACGCCGCTGAAATTCGTAGCATCAAGCCGCGATGATCTTCGTAACTTCCCTGATGAAGCGAGACGAGCTGCGGGTTTTGAACTTTATGCGATTCAGTCAGGTCTTGAGCCGAGTGACTGGAAGCCGATGCAAATTGTAGGATCCGGGGTAAAGGAGATTCGTATTCATATACTTGGAGAGTGGCGGGTTATCTATATCGCCAAGCTTTACAAAGCAGTTTATGTGCTTCATGCATTTCAAAAGAAGACGAGAAAAACGAGTAGACAAGATATTGATTTGGCTCGTCAACGTTACAAGCAAATTGGAGGATAATCTATGAGCGGCGCAATTATTAAGTCGTCCGGCAACGTGTTTATCGATCTTGGATATTCTCCAGAAGAGGCCGCAATCCTTCAGATGCGTGCTGATCTTATGTCCAAGCTCCGCAAGTTCATCGAAGCCAAGAAACTTACGCAGGCCAATGCCGCGAAAATTCTGTGTGTCAGTCAATCTAGAATATCCGACTTGATTAGAGGAAAATGGGAGAGGTTTAGCCTCGAAATGCTTGTCACTCTTGCCACGAGGGCAGGCATGCATG
>JAZDGK010000214.1:0-3069 GCA_043806955.1 Pseudomonadota bacterium
GGTTTTGATGATGATACCTGCGCGTGAAATCCCCCCAGCCCTGGCGGCCGGAAATCTCCAATTATTCCTTCGGGACCCCGGGTCGGACCCAATGCCATTAACTTAAGCCACTCTGCCCTGATGGGGAAGCCTTTGACGTCATTCCGGCGAAAGCCGGAATCCAGTCTATTCAATCTTTTCTGGACCCCGGCTTTCGCCGGGGTGACGTTGTGGGCAGCTTAATTTTCCTTAAGTTAACGGCATTGGGTCGGACCTGGGCAAGTGAGCGGGTGGGCGTAGCATCAGGAGGAGACAGTCTCCATGTCGCCCCTCGGGCTGTGTCGCGCTACCATTGTCTACGAGGCAGTGTTAAATTGCTGCGACCGCGAGAATGATTATGAAATCGCATGGAGGGAATTCGAGAAAA
This sequence comes from Pseudomonadota bacterium, assembly GCA_043806955.1. Lineage (GTDB taxonomy): Bacteria > Desulfobacterota > QYQD01 > QYQD01 > JAZDGK01 > JAZDGK01. Next base: position 407 of record JAZDGK010000214.1, read on the forward strand.
GAGGGATGAAGTGACAGAGACCGGTCGTTATGACGTATCGGGATTTATCGAAGCCCAGTATCAACCTGGTTCCCGTGGGCGAGTCCTTCGCAACCTCCTGGGGATTATACAAGCAAACGGATGATGGATGAAGTCGAGGCAAGGGAGCAGAAACGGGCCTTAAAGGAAATATTGTCAGTCTACACTCTTGACCACCGTTTCAAAGTCGCTGATCGGACGAGAGCGCCCACGCGGACACAAAAGAGAAAACGTTGGAGAAAATACTCACAGAAATCCGTAATAATCGCAATGTGACTATAGCCGAACTCTCCGTACGCATCCGGGACATCCGTTCCGCAGAAAAGATGTTCCGGCGCAACGTGCAGGATATTTATGCCACCAGTATCGACTATCGCAAAACTGTTTTCGACAGAGCTTTACCTGAAATATCTTGACCTGCCGGCGAAATGTTATATTCTATGCGACAAAGATAGGCTGTAAAGAATATGAATGACGATCGAAATATAACACGAGGCCAGTTGGGAAAGATTGAAGCCGCGTTTCTCGCCAAAGCAGGTGTTCATCCCACCTTCAGCCTTGCCTTGGCGCGACAGATCTTGGGGCATACAAAGGATGACCCGACACCCCAATTTCTTGAGCGGCTTCAAAGTAAAGGCTGGATAAGGCGCATTCGCAGGGGGCGGTTCGCCGTTATACCACTTTCTTCCGGCGAAGACCGTTCACCGCAGCTGCATGAGTTCGTGGTTGCCATGGAGCTGGTTTCTCCGGCAGTGATTGCGTACTGGTCGGCCCTCAACCATCACGGCATGACGGAACAGCTTCCCCGTACGGTCTTCGTGGCTACCGACCATCCCGTGCGCCGCCAGTCGGGCGATGTGCTGGGAGTGACCTACAAGATCGTGTCGCTGAAACCGGACAAAGTTTTCGGCGTCATGAAGGAATGGATAGGCGAGATTCCTTTCAGTGTCACCGATCGGGAAAAGACGATTATCGATGGACTGGACCTTCCTCAGTACGTTGGCGGACTAGGCGAGATTACAAAGGCATTGACGGTTTCCTGGAAGATGCTGGACGAGAAAAAATTGAGGAAATACGCTGCCAAAATCGGCAACTCCGCTGTGGCAAAGCGCCTGGGGTTTATAATGGAGACGCTGGGTCTGGGAGACGTCAAAGCGCTTCGTACAGAGACAACTCGTGCCTCAGGTTTTTCTCCCCTTGACCCGACCATGCCGAAGCACGGGAAATACAACCGAAGGTGGGGGCTTCTGGTAAACGCGGAGATACAAACGTGATCACAAACGCGGAACTCCATCGCGTGGCGGAAAAGGAAGGGCTCCGGTTTGATCAGGCCGAAAAAGACTACGTCATCCTCTGGCTTCTGTCAGGATTGGCGCATTCAGGGGCGAAAGACCACGGCTGGGTGTTCAAGGGTGGGACATGTTTGAGGCATTGCTATTACAGGAGTTACCGGTTCTCCGAGGACATTGATTTCAGTTGCAGGCATAGTGGAGACAACCTTGAAGCCTCGCTCCGCCTGCTCGATACGGTTGCCGAATGGGTTTTTTCTGAATCAGGCGTCCGCTTGTCCACGCGGGAGCCCGTGACGGTGCCGGGCGATATTCAGATCGAGATTCCCGTGGAGTACAACAGAGGAGGGGCGCGACGGCAGGGATTGCCGCAGGTAAAAGTGCACCTTACCTTTGATGAACCTGTACTTGATGAAACGGTTGATCGTTCAGTTACGCCGGGGTATTCAGACCTTTCGGCATTCGGGATCACGGCTTACTCCAAAAGAGAGATCGTGGCGGAAAAGCTGAGATCACTGTTGCAGCAGCAGAAAAAGTGGCCACGTCCGAGAGATTTATATGATCTCTGGTATATCCTATGCAGAACAAGAGAGCATTTTTCATGGCAGGAACTTAAACTTCTTTTTGATGAGAAGTGCCGTATTCGGGATGTGCAGCCTGATATTATAAGCCTGACTTCGGGCACGCTGCGCGAGTGGAACGAAAACGCGTGGCTCAGCCAATTGGGGCCAATGCTGAAAGACCTGCCGGATTTTGATCGCCTGTGGAGGGAATGGGTCAAGGCCTTTCACAAGTTGGTAGGTGAAGGGTGAAATTAAATCCGGCACGCGAACAGGGGTGAGCACATGACGTCAAAGTTCACGACTCAAACTTCACACTTGAACATAGACGAACGCAATCACGTCGAAGTCTTCACCGATGTGATCGAGAAGACGCTAAGTCGGAAGGTCCGACCTTAGCCGTCTTGACTTTCTTGCCGACGCCGAGGGCTCGAGAGGCAGCGATGTGGACGCCTTCAATGGCAGAGGAAGAAACCACTGAGCGGGTCAGCCAGGCATCGCATTCAGCAGGCTCCTTAAGATAAGGATTTGTCTTGATCAAGGGAAGAGATTTTCTTTTCATATTTTTGCCGTTTCTTAAAATGTTGTTTTTAGACTACATGAATTTAGCGAATTTGACAACACATTTTTACTCTCTAGTAATGATATAAAGGGGTCTACGCTTGACTCATCTATTGCAACGTTAGAAAGGATTTAATTCAGGGGACATCATACTTGATTTTTGATCCAATAATAATGGGGCCATTCGTACAGAACGTGCTTTAAAAGGAGACGTTCGTTCCAAAACAACTTATTT
>JAZDGK010000215.1:0-11128 GCA_043806955.1 Pseudomonadota bacterium
ATGCGAAATCGTTCCGGTATGCCCGAGGATGTCACGCTCGTTCAGCGTCATGAAGGCATCCAGTTTCTTTATCCAGTCGGCCATGTGCATGGGGATGCGCCGCATGGCCTGGCCTTCGGCAAAGATGAGATACTGTTCCACAAGATTGTTGAGCGCCAGCAGTTCCTCTTCCGCGAGATAGTTCTTGGCGATGACTACGCCCGGCTTGCGAACCTTTGCGCCCCGCCAACTGGTCAGGCCCATGTTCGGTTTTTCACTGTCCGCCCGTTCCTGAATAATCTCCGCCGCCGTCTTTCCGGTAATGGCCCAGTGCATCTTATACTGGACAAGCGTTTACCGTTATCCGTTGACCGTTGTCCGTAAGGACCTGAAAAACGGCATTTTCGTAAAGCCGCCGCAGGAGGATCGTGCTTTCTCTTGTTTGGCCACCACTCGGGAACGAGTCGTTTCGACTATCCGTAAGAACCGAGAAAACTGTCTTTTTCGGTGAACGGTGAACGGTCGACGGTGAACGGTTACTATTCTGAACGGTTTTGAAAAATTGGATGCTGATCTCCTGCGTAGGGTCGTAATCGATGCTGGAGGCTTAAATATCGGTGATTTTCTGATAGAACCGTCGCTCCGAGGTGTGTATGTCCTGAATGCGACGGAGTAGTTCGTCGAGTAATCGAACGGCTGATCCGGGTTCTTCAGGCGCTCGTCATCGAGGACAAAACCCTTGATGATGAACTCCCGCAGCCGTTGGGTTGCCCAGATGCGGAAACGGGTGGCGACATGGCTCTTCACCCGGTAGCCTACCGAAATGATGGCGTCCAGACTATAAAAACTTGTCTTGTATTTTTTCTTATCCCCGGCAGTTGTAAAGAATTTCTTTACAACTGAATCTTCAAGCAGCTCGCCTTCTGAAAAGATATTTTTCAAATGCTGTCCGATGTTCTGTTTGGTTGTCTGGAACAGGTCGGCCATGAGCTGTTGGGTCAGCCAGACCGTCTCATCCTCCAGCCGTCCGTCGATTTTGACCTGCCCGTCTTCGGCTTCATAGACGAGAAACTGGCCCTTGCCGGGCGAAGCTACGGGTCGGACCAAGTTAACCTCTTGAAGTTGGAAGAATATGTGCTGAGAATTGCCCGGATTCAGGGCTTAAAGGGACGATTTAGGGTGCGAAATGGTGCCTCTATGAAAAGGGGATCTGAGCAGACAGGTTTTGGTTCTGAGGCAAGTGGTAGGTTGCCGAGGGAGGAAGGAGGCGTGTATGCGTTTCGAGAGCCTGAGAGTGCTCATCGCGCCGATTTTGGCCCCAAAAACGACGCTCTAAGCCATGAAAGCACCCGTTTGTGGCACATTTATCTTTCACTAACAATAGGTTAGCTTGGTCCGACCCCGAGGATGCCCTACCGACACCCAAGTTTACCCACAAATTCTGCTGAGGAGCCGGAATATCTTGCTCCGCTCTATCCCCCTGGCAATAACATGGTGCAAGGCGCCGGGTGCGTCTATTCTGGCTTGTCTGGGCATGAGTTCTTTCTTAGTATGCTATCCGAAGTATGTAAATCTAAATATCTAAAGGGCGTCCCTACGCCCTCTTTGGATGCGCGTACCAGGATGAGCGGCTTGCGTCCCCACCATTTGCCGAGGCGAGTGAGCGTCTGGCCGTTATTCGCCTTGCGCTCTTTGTAAGACTCAGCGGAGAGGCGGGCAATGGAAAACTGAGTCTCGATGAACGTGGGCATGAAGAATCCTTCGGGTGAATTATACCTGGACAACTCGTAACCCGGCTTGCGCTGCTGCGGCACACTGCCTGGCGTCCGCCGACACGAATACATCCACGGTGAGGGCGAGCGCGCTGCCAAGGTGTGTGGCATCCATGCCGCGCAGGACGTTCTTTTCAAGGGCAATGATTGAAAGTCGGAGCACCTCGGGGGTAAGATCGCAGATCGCGGCGTCGCTGATATCAGCCATTAGCATGGTTTTGAGATCGCGATACTGGGCCGACGAAATACGGTTCTCCCGTTGCAGGCGGCAGAAGGCAGAGACGATTTCCGGCAGAGCAATGCCGGAAAGGCAGAGCTCAGTCGCCTGGTCACACCAGGAGATGACGGCATCTGTTCCTTCTTCCCGGACATACCGTTTGGCAAAGGCTGAAGAATCGAAAAAAACCCGCATCAGACTTTTGTCTCGCGTTCTTCAAGAATGATCCTGCTCAGGGAACAGCCATCGATAACCAACGGTTGCGCCAACCTGCGTTTCCAGGACGGGAGATCTTGCGGCAACGGCACAATGTCCGCTATTGGCTTGCCGTTACGCACGATCCGCACCGGTTCCCCCGACTCGACGATGTCGAAATACCGCTTGGCGTGATTGCGCAGTTCGGAAAAAGTTGCCTGTTTCATAAGAAACACCTCGGTGTACATGTTGATGTTATTTTGATTGTACATCCAAGGGCGAGGGAAGTCCACTATTGTTTTTTTCCCTCTTCCCAGGGACAGCATTAATGACAATCAAACGAGAACCGAAACGACAACCCAAACGACAACCACAGGTCATTTCCTGACATAGTGCGTGCCCTTACCTTTGCTGACTGGGGTAAGTACCCCTGTGAGCTGCGGGTCGGACCAAGTTAAGCGCTTGAAGTTATGCGAATATGTGCCGACAATCTGCCCGGATTCAGGGCTTGAAGCCACGATTTTAGGGCTCGAAAAGACATCCCTAAGAAACGGACTCTAAGATGCCTGGGGCAAGCCGGCGTCATATTCCGGGATATAGGCAATATGAACAAGCAAATCCTGGTTTTAAGGCAAGTGGCAGGTTCCCAAGGGGGAAAAGAAGGCGTGTATGCGCTTCGAGAGCCTGAGGGTGTTCATCGCGCCGGTCTTGGTCCCAAAAACGATGCTCTAAGCGCTGAAAGCGCCTGTTTGTGGCACAGTTATCCTTCAGTAACAATAGGTTAGCTTGGTCCGACCCCGAGGAGCCCGACTATAGTCTGAAGGAGATTGCCGATCACCTGGGGCTGCACTACATACCGGATACCGGGACGTTCGTGCGGAGATTGCCTGTAGCGTAGCTCAGCAATCCCCGCACGAACACATTATTCTGGCAAACGAGATTCATGCGGCCGCGACAACGCCGGCACGGAGCAAGTTGCAGAAGCAACTGGATATCCTCAAGAAGAAGCAGGCCGAACTGGCTGCCTTTGACGACATCCTGCGGCACTATGCCGATCAACGCATCTTCCTCGATCTCGATGACGGCGTCAAGGTGAACTATGGCAATTTCGGGAATCTGCCGGCCGAGGTTAAGGCAATTGCCGGAAGCGATGAGTGACATTCATCCTGTATGGATTGTTTGCATATAGTAACGAAAAGTGTTAGTTTCTGCGAACAAACCATACAACAGAGGAAATCATGCTGGCTGCGTTTATTCAAGATCTTGCCGGAAAGGGGCGCTCCTGTTTCAGTTTTGCAGATGCCGAAAAGCTGAAGAGATCGACCCCCACGGCCATCAAGGCGGCACTCCGCCGACTGCAGAAGAAGGGGGAGATCGCCATGCCCTACCGGGGCTTCTATGTCATTGTCCCCCCGGAATACCGCGCGGCCGGTTGCCTGCCGCCGGAGCAGTTCATCCCTGACCTGATGGATCATCTGGGCGAGATTTACTACGTGGGTCTTCTCAGCGCCGCCGAGTATTACGGCGCGGCCCATCAGCGGCCCCAGGTGTTTCAGGTTGTCGCCGCAAAGAGTCGCAGGCCCATCAGATGCGGTAAAATGCGGGTGGAGTTCATCTTCCGGAAGAATGCGGCAAAGATCCCGACGGCCCCGAGGAATACGCCTGCCGGTATATTGAAAATAGCGACCCCGGAGGCAACGGCGCTGGATTTGATCGGATACGTCGGGCATTGCGCGGGCCTGGACAATGTGGCAACTGTTCTGGCCGAACTTGCGGAAAAGATCGATGCCGGCCGCTTGCTGGAAATGGTGGAATTGTCACCGATCGCCTGGGTGCAGAGGATCGGCTACCTGATCGAGCTTGTGGGAGACCCTGAAAAAGCTGAAGGAATTGCCGAATACATCCAGGAAAAACAGCCGGTCCGCACCCCTCTGGCGCCTGCCCTCGGCATAAAGGGGGCACGAATGGAGAGGCGCTGGCGGGTTTTTGTGAATGCCGAAGTGGAGCCCGACTTATGATCTCCACCGCCTATATCAAGGAGTGGATGCAGCACATATGGCTTAATCTAGCGCTAATGGGGACGCGGGGATAGTGATGAGTGCTGGGATCGGACGGGCGGTTTGTATGACGTCCGCCTCGGGGCACAATACTGTTGAATCAAGGAATACAGTCAGGATACCCTCGCCCCGTCCGCGGGCAGAGGGCAGGGTGAGGGGCTTAAGATGCCTCTTTCCCCCTCACCTTTTTCCTCTCCCCCAGGATGGTGGAGAGGAAGTCAGGAGTCAGATTCCTTAATTCAACAGCATTAACCTCGGGGCAGCCGTATTTCTCAATCCGCAATCTGCAATCCGCAATCCGAAATGGTGTGGGCGTGCCCGCAACCGGTCAGAGTGTGTTCAGGTAGGCAATAACACTTCTCACCTGTTCATTGGAAAGGTGTTTGAAGGACGGCATCTTGTTGAAAGGACGTCTCAATTGTCGGGCGATGTTTTCGGATGTTGCTGGTTTTCCGCCGTTAATAGAACTCTTTCATTAATTGAGCCATTTTTGTCTGGTCGAAAGGTTGTCTCACCAGCGGCGTTTCCTTGATCACCGGAATCCGTTCCTCAAAAGTCGGACGATTGTTTTTGAATATTATGCCGATGGGGATTCGGCCGTCCCATTCAAGCGCCCGCTTGAAGGCTTCCGCCCTGTTCTCCGGATTGTATTCGGGCTCGATATGATAAACACGTTCGCGATACCATTCGTACGTGTTCAACTTGTTAAAAGTGACGCACGGCTGGAAGATATCGAGGAGACAGAATCCTTTGTGGTTCATGGCCTCCTTTATCATCCCTTTCAGATGCTCGCCGTCTCCTGCAAAACTCCTGGCCACAAAACCGCAGTCCAGAGAGACGGCCAAGGCCACAGGATTCAGCGGCTCGGAAAGGACGCCAAAAGGTTGATTCGGTGTGACCATGCCTTCGACGCTTGTGGGCGAGGCCTGGCCCTTGGTGAGGCCATAGATCTGGTTATCATGCACGAAGAGCTTGATATTCACATTCCGGCGGATTGCATGGATCAGGTGGTTCCCGCCCTCGCCGTAGCAGTCCCCGTCGCCGGCAACGGCAATGACCGGCATTTCATGATTGGCAAGCCTGACAGCCGTGGCCACGGGAAGGGTACGGCCATGCAGGCCGTTAAAGGTATGGCACTTCACGTAGTGTGGGAACTTTCCCGCCTGTCCTATGCCGGAGACGATGAGGAACCGGTGGGGCTCGATATTCAGTTCGATCATCGCCTCTTTGAACACCTTGAGTATGGGGAAATTGCCGCAACCCGGGCACCATGTCGGGACTTCTCCCTTATAGTCTTCCAATGTGGGCATCGATCTCTCCCAGGAGGCCCTCGACAAGGAACGGCCTGCCGTCGTACTTGTGGATGTTTGCGCCGAACGAATAACCGGTTTCAGCCTTCATTAAGCGTTCAAATTGCCCGGTGGCGTTATTCTCGACACAGATTGTCAGCCTGGCATCGCAGAGCTTCTTTACGTAGTCGAAACGGCTGATCAAGGGAAACGGGTAGACTTCGGCAAAGTGTAAAAGGGCAACGCTCCTGTTTTTTGAGAGTATGTCTACCACTTCCTTCAAAACACCGTATGTCGATCCCCACCCGGTAATCAATAGATCGGGGCGCTCATCGCCGTAGAATGTGGGTGGAGAAATCTCGCTTTTTATGAGCGGAACCTTCTTTAGCAGCCGTTTTTCCACCATCTTCACCCGGATGCCCGCATCTTCGATCATGTGGCCTTCCCGGCCGTGCTCGTCGCTGTCCGTAACAACCAGATGCCTTGAATCTCCCGGCACTCCGAGGGGCGTTACACCCGTATCAGTGAAGTCATGGCGATAGTATTCGGGCAGTTTCCTGAATTCCTCCCCTCTTAGCCTGTAATCCGTGTACACCAGTCTGCTTAAGTCGAAGCGGTCAAACGTCCACACGGAATCCGCGAGATAATGGTCAAAGAGGATAATAACGGGGATCTGGTATTTTTCCGCGAGATCAAAGGCCTTGTTCGTGAGAAAGAATGCCTCTTCGGGGGTGCCGGGGGCGAAAATGACCTTAGGGAATTCACCATGCCCGGCGTGCAGGGCGAAGAGCAGTTCTCCCTGCTCGCTTCTGGTAGGAAGACCGGTAGCCGGGCCGGGCCGTTGTCCCATGCCGATTACCACCGGGGTTTCGGTCATGGCAGCAAGCGAGAGCCCTTCGGTCATCAAGGCGAAACCCCCGCCGGAAGTGGCGGTCATGGACCTCACTCCGGCGAACGATCCCCCGATGATCATATTGATGGCGGCGATTTCATCTTCGGCCTGTTCCACTATGATTCCGTAGTCTTTGGCCTTATCGGCCAGGAAGAGCATTATTCCGGTAGAGGGCGTCATCGGATAGGCTGAGTAAAACTTGCAGCCCGAAGCAATGGCTCCAAATCCTATGGCATCGGCTCCGCTGATGAGCATCTTCGGCTCACTCCGCGGGGCCGGTGAAAATGCGCATCTTTCACACTCTCCGGCCGAGAAGTCACGGCCGGCCCTGGCGGCCCTGATATTGGCGTTGATTACGTCCTCGCCTTTATCCTGGAAAGTGGTTTTCAAACTGTCCTCAAGGAGATCCAGGTCGATTCCAAGCATCCCCAGAACAGCGCCCACTGCCACGGTATTTGCCATAATCCTGCTTCCACCCGAATCAGCAGCGAGCTTCGCAAACGGGACATCGAGGAAACGCGGTCCCTCATATTTTGTTTTTAATGCCTCCGAATCGTAAACAATATGCCCGTTCTCCAAAACCTCTTTTTCATGGCCCGGGACACTGGCCTTATCCAGGGCTATGAGCATATCGATCTTTTCCCGGGGAGCGCGTACAGGCCTTTCTGAAAACCTCAGTTGGAAGAAATTATGCCCGCCTCTTATTCGCGATTCATAATCCTGGTGGACGAATACGTGGTATCCCATTCTGGAAAAGACTCTCCCGAGGCTGTCGCCGATGGTCTGTATCCCTCCTCCTGCTTCCGCACCTACTTTTATCGAATAGTCCATAAGGCCGATCCTTTCCGTGCACTTGCTCGCCGCGCAATCAATTCCGGAGTATGAATGTCGAATATCGAACAAGAGATTCCCGGATTTCTGAGAATAGTATAGGGCATCCGGGAGATGTAAACCACAGAAAACTCCCATAATCCACCGCAAATGCGGATGAAATTGACTTTTTGCCTGATTCCTATTAGAAAAGCAGGTAAGGAAGCCACGAAGGAACAAAGAAGACAACCCAAGACGCGGAGATGATGATGAGGTTTTCGGATTCACATTATTCGTGTTAATTCGAGTTACAGATGGATCAAAGGTTAAGGTGCGGGAAGAAGACAGCGGAAGATGCCGAAGAGGGCCAGGGCGCGTTTCGGGTTTTTTTTGAGCGCGCGAGGGAGATGTTTTTCGTCACCGATAAAGAGGGCCGTTTCCTTGCCGTTAATCCTTATGGCGCCAGGCTCCTTGGATACGATTCTCCGAATGAGTTGTTATCCGTGGGATCCATTTTTCAACTGTATTATTATCCACAGGATGAAAAGGCCTTTAAGGAAAAAATCGAGCTGGACGGCTTTGTGTGCGACTATGAAATCACTCTTAGAAAGAGGGACGGATCCAAAAATCCCGTCGCTCTGACCGGGAACACAGTCAAAAACAAAAAAGGGGAAACGGTTGGCTACCAAGGTATAATACGGGACTATACCGAACGAAGGCGGATCGAAAAAGAGCTGCTGCATTTGGAGAGACTGGCTGCAATGGGCAAGCTTTCAGCCGAAATCGCCCACGAGATCAACAATCCCCTTGGCGGTATTCTCATGTACGCCAAACTGGCATCGGAGGAGCCGCCGCAGGACGGCCAGATCGAGTACGTAAAGAAGATTGTCAAGCTTGCTACCCGCTGCCGGATGATTGTACGCGGGCTCCTGGATTTCGGGCGCCGGGACGAGCCTGCCGAAAGGCAGTGGATGGATATGAACCGGATCATCCTGGATATGTTCGAGCTTGTGCGGGATCACATCCTTTTCAGAGAAGCACGAGTGGAAATGCGGCTTGGAGAAGGTCTGCCTTTGATATGGGGCAATCGCAGCAACCTCGAACAGGTTGCCTTAAACATGATGATAAATGCGGCTGAGGCCATGGAAGGGCGGGGTATGCTTGCAATCGAAACCAGTTATGACCGAACAGAGGGCATATTCTGTATCCGGTTCAAAGATACCGGTCCGGGCATACGCAAGGAGTACCTGGACAGGATTTTTGAGCCGTTCTTTACCACGAAAAAAAGAGGCAAGGGGACAGGGCTGGGGCTGTCTATAGTTCATGGGGTGATACAAAAGCATGGCGGTTCAATCCAGATAACTTCCAAACCGGCGGGCACTACGTTTACCATTCAGTTGCCGGCGAGCGCAGGTAATTATGATTACGCGGGGCAAGATACTAATCATTGACGACGACGAGTCCATGGGGGATGCGTGCTTTCATGCCCTTACCAGGCAGGGGTATGAAGTCGCAGTCGCCCCGAATGGGAAATCGGGCCTGAAGGCCTTTGAAGAATCAACTTTTGATGTGGTTCTGGTTGATATGCGCCTGCCTGATATGGACGGGATGGAGATACTGAATCAGATAAGGGACCAGGATCCACAGGGGGTCGTTATCATCATTTCAGGCTTCGGCACCATTCCTCTGGCTGTAGAGGCTATCAAGGCAGGGGCCTACGATTTTTTTCCAAAACCGTTTGAACCGGATGAACTCCGCATGCTTGTGAAACGAGCCCTTGATGCAAGACGGCTTTCAATTGAGAATATCTATCTTAAACAGGAACTTAAGAAAAAAGAAGGGACGACTCGCATTGTTTTCCAGAGCCAGATCATGGCGAAGATTTTTCACATGATCGACCTCATAGCCCCCACAGACAGCACTGTACTGATAACCGGCGAAAGCGGCACCGGCAAGGGCCTCATAGCGAGGCAGATACACGAAATGAGTTCCCGCAGCAAGAATCCTTTTGTAGCCATAGACAGTGGGGCTTTGGTGGAAACACTCTTTGAGAGCGAATTGTTCGGTCATGTGAAAGGGTCTTTCACCGGCGCCGAATCAACCAAGATCGGTAAATTTGAGCTGGCACAGGGCGGCAGCATCTTTTTCGATGAAGTGGCCAACATCGGCCTTGACGTGCAGGCCAAGCTGCTCAGGGTAGTCGAAGAGAAACGGATATCGAAGGTCGGCAGCAATCGATCGACCAAAGTCGACGTTCGGATAATAGCGGCCACAAATAAGAACCTTGAAGAGGCGATCAAGAGAGAGAGTTTTCGCGAGGACCTTTTCTTCCGGCTGAATGTAATGAGATTGCATCTGCCTCCATTGCGTGAACGCAAAGAGGATTTACCCCTGCTTGTGAGCTATTTCCTGGAAAGATTGGCTTCAAAGTACAAACGGGAAAGGCTTATGGTCTCGAAAGAGGCCATGAAACTGCTCACGAGCTATCGCTGGCCCGGCAATGTGAGAGAGCTGGAAAACACGTTGGAACGGGTGGTTATACTCACGGCGGGTTCTCTTTTCGACGCGCGTGACTTTGTCTTTGCGGGCCTGATGCCGCGAGACCAGTCCGTTTCTGAAGGATCAAGCCTTGCCGATGCCGAACGAAACCACATTTCGCTTGTTCTGCACCGCGCCCGCGGAAATAAGTCCGAAGCAGCCAAGGTGCTTGGTATCGACCGGAAGACGTTAAGGGAAAAGATAAGACGTTACCGCATACCGGAATGATTGCCTCACCGCCACGGACGCAAGGCGCTGCGACGAGGGTTGGAAACGATTCTGCACCTTCGAAGTTCACGTAAACATGGACGTGACGTCCTCGACCATCAGCCCCGATAGGTGCTGAAACCTGACCGGATCCGCGGTTGCGACCGAAAAACCCGCTGCAATGGCGGTCGATGCCACCATCAGGTCATGTGCGTTTATCTTGATTCCACGCCGAATAAGATCCGTCCATATGCTCGCATATATTCTGGCCACACGGACGTCGAAATTATGGACAGGAAAGCTGTCTATGATCTTTTCCACATATGCCTCACGCAAAAGCCTGTTCTTTTCGGAGGCTCCCTGGCGCACCAAATGGAGGAGTTCGGCCACCGTTACGGAGCTTATGCCGAAGGATTCATCCTCCCTTCCCTGGATAAACCTCTCAGCGTCAAATCCGCTGCGCTCTGCTGCAACAAAAATACTTGTATCAAGAATTACGCCCATGTCTTCCCTTCCGGCATCTCGGGTTGATTACTTACGATATACTGCATGTCCTCATCAAATGACTGAGGGTTTTCGCGAAGGCGCGGCAAAGAAGTCAGCAATTCGGGGAGGTCTGCGAGGGTTCTTTCGTTCCTCCCGACATCTGCGGGACGGAGCACGGCTATCGCCTTGCCGTTCTCCATTATTGTATAACGGTTTCGCCTGTACCGAACGTTGCCCAACAGTTCCGAAAATCTCCTTACCGCTTCTATTGCGGTTATTAATGCTTTTTCGTTGCGCATAGTCCTCGATTCCTTTCAGTATGATTGATCATGGCGGTTGCTTTGCAAGACGCTTTTCGGATCGTTGCCGGCTGATTACACCGGTCGAAAAGCCTCCTACCGTGCCGTTCCATGCAACAAAAAGCCTGCATGAAGTTCCTATTTCCACAGTGAGATCAGATGCAGCAGTTGGAACAACAGAAGGATGAACAACGAAAGAGGAGGCACCAAATCAGATGAGTGAACTTCAGGCAGTGATCTAGGAGCCTGTCGGACTTAGGGGTGATCTACTGCGGAAGTGGAGGGAACGGCCAGTACCCGTTCACCGTTATCCGTTCACCGTTCACCGAAAGAACGTGCACAGATTTTGTTCAGTATGCGGTGAACGTATTCCCCGTAAATGGGCCG
>JAZDGK010000216.1:0-6184 GCA_043806955.1 Pseudomonadota bacterium
AGGCGCAGCAGTTTTCCCAAACAACCCCAACTGCTTCGCCCCGAGGGCCGTTATGGCCAGACTGCCCACCGAACTCACAAGCCCTGTTTTTTCCGAGGATTTTAATGCCTCATCCCTGTATGCCTGGTCCGCTGCCTGCCCTTGCTCTCTCAGGGTCAGCTCCCGGTTCCTCGCATAATTCCCCGATGCCCGGTCGGCCTCGGTAGAGAGAGCGGCTTTCATTAGCGCCTCCATCTCCCACGGTTCGACCTTCTGACCCGCAGCCTTCTTTTGCAGGATCATGTTGTTGATCTTTTCAATTGCGCTATTGGATAGTCCCGTCTGAAATGGTTCCATGGTGTGGCCCTCCTCTTACATCCGTATAGACTTCCTTAACTTTTTCTGGGTGTAATTGTGCATATAAGCCTCTTGCTTCATGCTGACATGCCTTACACCAACAACATAATCCATCCTTGGTGCGTCTATCCCGATGGAACATATCAAGAGATTTCGGTATTTTGCATTTAGGGCATTTCTTTTCGATTGTCATTCATCACCCTCCAATCAGGATACGTGATCCCTAACTGCTTCATAGAATAACATTAACGAGATCGGTTCAAAACCCACCGTCTCATTCGACACCGTAATTGTTTCTTTAACGGAATGCACGATCGCAGGCAGGGAATTAGCGTCCTTGACCGGGAACGTCACCCGGTAATTCGCCAATGTCGGATCGCAGACGTAATCCACCGGCCCGGTTATTGTCGGAAACAATTCCCCTTGATCCGCGGCATAGGTCCCATTCGTCAATACTTCGTTAAGGGTGAAGTCTCCGGTACGATCCCGGACCGCAAAAGATGTGGTGCTATTGATTCTGGTGATCTTGCAAGTTGTCCCACTGGTATTCCCGGTTATTGTGTCGTTTACTGCCCAAGGGGTTCCGGCTGCCACGTCGAGAGTAAGGATCTCATCTTGCGTGTCTGTGAAATGCGTCAATTTCACATTCGCCGTGGTCGTTACCTTCGCCACCATTGCCTGAATGAATTTCCTGACCCGGGTGTCGGTCAACAGGTCCCCTTCGATCAAAGGGAAGTCTCCGGTCTGGAATGTCGAGGTTATGCTGGTCCCGTCCTGAGTATTCCCATATTCAAGCCGTTCCATGTACCCCGTGTCAATGAATCCATACGTATGATTGTTGCCATAGGTATCGGTCACGATCACCCCGCACTGAAGATTAAGACCAGACCCCCGACTGACCTTGAACCATTTCCACCGCCTCAGATCCAAAACCAGTTCGATGTCGTTCGCCGTGACGGTCCCCGTTGTCGTGGCAAAGACAAGATGATATTCAAGTTTGTCCTGATCCACCCATCCCGCCGCGCTCTGGGCATACGCCTGATTGATATGGGTTGCGCTGTTCTGATCGAAGTAATCCCTGATATCGTGACTCACCATGATCGGGTGCCTGCCGTCGGAGACATACACCCCGTCTGAAGACCGGAGCCAGATTGCAATATTCCTGTTCCCTCCTTTGTCTTCCGCGATAGGAGGGATTACCGCCGTCTTTAGCGTCTTCGGACAGTTGCATCCGATCGTTTCCGATATCGGGTACTTCTGCCAGCCGTCCGTTCCGCGCACCAGCCCCCACATCTCCTTATCTTTGAATACGAGGGTGATGTTGTAAAGACTCTGGGCAAATTGGGAAAAGACATTGCACCCGCACGTGAGATCCGAATTGTCCCCGAAATATATCTTCCCGGAATCTGATCCGTTGAATACCTGAACCGTGCCGTCTGCGGAATAGAGAAGACTGTTTCTGTCCTCGTCCACATTGTTGCAGAGGAGCAGTCTTTCTTGTCCAAAGAGGGGGAACTTGTACCCGCGTATCGTCTGTTGCGCCGGGATTCCATAAACATGAGATACCTGAACATCCGCACTCAAGGTTTGATTCCAGACGAATTTATAGAAATACATCGGGATGCCGTTATTGACTGTCTTTTTATGCTCCGCTGTTGCGGACGGGGAATTCCACGAGACCATACCTGGATTCGATAGAGAAATTGCGGCTACCGATGTCCCATCTGTGATTACTCCTACCGAGGAATATGCGCTCCCCGTCCAGTAATAGACGGTCAACGTGGTGTTGGCGGTGGTGTTTACCTTTCCGGAGACCATCGTGAATTGAACCGCCGTCATCCTCTCGAAGAATCCTACTTCTACGTCCTGTGCAGCCGTCAGTGAATCCAGTTCGACGTATGTTGTCGGGTCCGTTGAATCATAGCGGTCCTCGTACACATTGACACTAAAGTCCTGATACGCTGCCTTGTAAAGGTAGAACTTTGAAATATACCGTCCCATCCCATCCCAGAAATCGGTGATGGACTGGAAAGGACAATCTGCGGTGACATGGTAAATCGCAGTATCGGCATCGATACCAGAGAAAGAAAACATATACGTGTATGCCACAGTTCCGTACAGATATTTCACCTTTGCCGAACTCACGGTCGAGGTAAAGGTAATGCTCCCGGTCTGGGCAAGTGTCTTCGTCCCTCCTCCGTCCTTGGTCCCGTCAGTTATTGAATTGGCAAGGTCGTAGAAAATAGACCCGTTCCACACGGCGCCCTGAACTGTTGCGGCAGTTGCGTTCGCATGAGAGACATAGAACTTAAACCCCTTTGCGGGCCTGGGAGTCTGAATATAGACCTTCCCTCCTGATGCGGCGGAATAGGCAGCGGTGGGGACTGTGAAACTTGCAGTGTGCCGGTTGACCTTTGAAACTCTGATTTCGTCCAAATAGCCTTTGTAAAACATCGTGCTGTTATTGTTACCAATGAAAACCGTAGAAGTGTAATTCGCAGGCCGGATGGCGTTTGACGCAGTGGCCACAAGATTTCCGTCTACAAAGACGTACCAGTTGTTCCCGTTCTCGCTGAATTCTATGTGATGCCAGAGACTGCTTACGAGCCCCGGAATGTTGATTGAGATTACATCCGTGGCCGACGATCCTACCGTCACCGTGATAATCAGCGTGTCGCCGGTTGCATGGAGGTGAAAACGAATCGGCTGCGGTTACTTCTTGGTAGTAAAAGGAATAGTCCGTTGCCGTATCGAATTCCGCCCAGAAGTCAACCGCCCATGTGCCATCAGAAAAGTCAAAATCAGCGTGATCGGGAATCGTCAAGCTGGCATTCGTGCCGTTGAAATTTCCAGAATAAGTCCCGAAATATCCTGTCGTGTACGTCATGTTGCCACTTACATTGGTGACGGTCTTCCCAATTTCGTCGGTGACGTTGTTTTCCAAGTGGAGGAGGAGAGCGGTGTTTGCGGCTGATCCGCCAGCCTCTTGAGTCAGCGTGACCGCATCCGTCAGTTTTGCATTCGAGAGGAGATCCGTGTAGTCGTACATGAAGGATTGCGCTTCGTCGAAATTCAGAAACCGGGAAATAGGGATTCCGTTCCCGCCCGAAATGCAGGCGTCCACGCCGTTGCAGTAAGCCACATGGCCATTGGGGGCATCGGAGAATGATCCGAGACCTTTGACCGGAGTGGTGCTGGTGTCGGTATCAGTCCAAAGGGCGGTCGCGGGAGTCGATGCAGCACTGCCTGTGAATTCCCCGGCGGCAGGCGGGGCTGTTTCGTTCTGGATTACCGTCGCTGCGGTAAGGCCGGTATTCCACGCCTGCGCGAGGATGTGCGTTTCAATGGGTGTCGCCTCTGCTGGCTGAATCTTCCTGAAATGGTGGGCGTTCCGGACCTTCAGATACGTGTCGAGGTCATAGGTCGCATTGATCTTTGTCATCCCGGCGATGGACTTGACCGCCTTGCCCGTGTACCTCATGTTTGTCAGGGTGCGGAAGTTTGTCCCGATCGCCATGGGGTCATCCGCAGTGATTAGTTTCCCGTTCAGCGGGACCAGCATCTTGCGGAGATCGTCGCCCTCTCCCAAAGAGGCAGATCCCTTGATTTCCATAAGTTCAACCAAGGGATAAGTCAGGCTATTTTCTGGTTCGTCGCCCTCCTCCAAGGAGGCAGATCCCTTGATTTCCATAAGTTCGACCAAGGGATAAGTCAGGCTATTTTCTGGGTCATTCTGCGTTCCCTGGACGGGCGGGATGATCGCCTGCCGGACGGCAAGGTCATCCCCCTGTTCATTCTGCGTTCCCTGGACGGGAGGCAAAACCACCTGCTCCACCTTCAATTTGGCGGTGCTATCCACGCTTCTCCTCCATCGTCACGCTATCCGGGATTTCGTGAGAGATTCGCCCTTCTGGGTATTTCGTGATGTATTCCATGCGCTTTCTTTGGACATCCGCGATGTATTTATTGTAGGCGTTCGCAAAGTCGGCCCACCGCTTGAGTTTCAGAGCGGCAAAGGCGAGGGTGAACTGATAGATACACTCGTGGAACTCGGTCGGGATCGTGGTGTAAAGCGTCGCCTCGCTGGTCGGGTAACAGGCCGCATGAATTTTCATGCTGTACGTGGCTGCCGTCGGCACTGGTTCGATGATCAGGTAGTTCCCCCACTGGAACCAGTATTGCGGCACCCCCGTTGTGATTGGAGCAAAACCGACGGCCTGGGGGAGGCAACAAATCATGCCTTTGGGCTCGGCTGAGGCTGCGAGGCCGGCCGCCCAGGTGGCACCGGTGATATATTCCACGTAATTCACCCGTATAAGATCTTCTCCGCCCCCGGCAGTCGGTATGAGAGTAATAATCCTCTCGGCTGCCAGGGCGGGTCTGTCTATCAGGACTTCGTTGCAGAGACCTTTCGCCGTGACATCCTTGCCCCCATCAGCGATGATGGCATGTAGTTCCGTCTCGGAAAGCATCGTGGTCGTGGTTTCGTTGAGATCCGACCGAACCAGAAGTTCAATGATTGCCTGTGTTAGCGTTGCCATGATTTTCCTCCTTATGCTGCTTTTTCAGCAATGATGTGCCCTGATCTTCGTTCGACCTTGCGGTCTATGTATTCTTTCCGCCGCTTCTTCAAATTGTTAATGTAGAGGTTGTAAAACCTTGATGCTTGTCCCCATTTCTTGAGTCGCATCGAAAGAACGTAACAAGCGAAATCCACAACGCAGGGGTGGAATTCATCGGGGAGCGAGGTCGGATATTCGGTTGTTAGGGTTAGTTCCGCCGTGGGGTAATCAGAAATGGAAAGAGTTAGGGAATATGCGGCATCGGGTACAGGTTCGATGACAATGTTATTGCCCCATTGGAACCAGTATTGCGGCGCGGTCCCGTCGATTGCGATATGACCCACGTTTGTCGGAAGAATCTTCAAAAGTCCATGATCTATGTCACTATAAATAATATGAGTGTATTCGATAACCAATCTCGCCGGCATGTGCAACGGATCGTCATCTTCTATATTTTGGGGTGTTTCATATCCTTGAGCCGTACCAACATTTTTGACGAGTAACATTAGGGCGTTTCCAGACGACCATCCCGCCCTACTAATAATTTCCTGTATGACCGCCGAGAGATCACCCGGACTATAATCAGTAGAGGCCGCCCATGCACCCACACCAATACTCCACGCAACATATTCTGTGGTAAGATTTAATGCTTCCGCTGTAATAACCGATGTCGGGGCCGTCGCGTTATCTATAGCATTTCCATAAACTCGTAAAGTGGCGGGACCACCGCCCGGTGATGAATACGCCCGAAGTATTAGTGTAGCATTTGTAATAATAGCACCCTGGGGTATAGTAACAGACGGAAACCGATAGAAAGCATGAGAGGCATATAATGATCCTGAGTATACGCCTATACGTGAAGCACTTCCTATATTTTCAAAATTGTTCCATGTAGGATACCACCCGCCATCGTCTGTTCCGACCAATGGACTTACCGTAATACTTGCCATTAGTAACCCACCTTCGTAACTCGATATCCGTTAAAGGGTACCAATCTATCTCCCACCACCGTTGTCACCGTGTCCTCGTGCTCGATGCAGAATGCCCGTGAAGCGACTTCCTTGTACGCATCGTTGATTACTTGAAGGATAATCGCAGATGTAAGAATCGCTGTTGACGGTTCCATGAGACGGGTGCGAATTAGTGCTTCCATTGCATCGACACGATATAAACCCATAATTCTCCTATGTGTATTTCAGCGTACTCCGTCCGTCCGGAATCACTTCCACGATGGCCTGTCTTAGGTACGCCAGTTCATTATTGTAAATGCTCTCCAACATCTGCGC
>JAZDGK010000217.1:0-6941 GCA_043806955.1 Pseudomonadota bacterium
TACTGGGGGCAAGGATAATGAAAGACTGGATTGAATCGATCAAATGGGGTCTACTCCTGTTTGTGAACCTGATTCATATCGGGGAGGGAAGACGGAGAAAGGCGAATAAACTTCTCTTCGACATAGCGCAACTCATCATCTCTTGTAGTTACAATGCCGTCCAGCTTTGCCTTGAGCAAATCGTCGAGAATGACCTTGAACCGGGGCCCGGGTTCAAGCCCCATAAGTATAAGATCATCTCCGGTAACGTGCGGTTTTTCCTTACTCAATCTAGTAATATACAGTGAAATGGCTTTTTGGCCACTCTTTTTTGTCATTTTGGCCATCATGTAGAGGAGGAATTCCGTGCTGAGCCCATTGAGGAGCTCATGAATCCTGCTTGCTGTTAATGTGTCGCGCCGTCCCAGTTCCATGAGACCTTTTCGGGTCAGATCCCGTTCCAGGAGCCAGGCGCGTTTTCGGCTTACGGGAATGGACAGGCGATCGCAGAGTTCCATAAACTCTTCCTTGGTGAGGCGGTCGACAAGTCCCAGGAGATAGGGGAGCCAGACATCGATTGACCCCTCAATAAAGGAGAGCCTGTACCAGGAAAGGGCCGCTTTGATGTTGCTGAAGAGCGTATCGATTTCCTTGCCGTACTCTATGGCCGGATGTATGAATCTGACGAGTTCGAAATCAGCGAGACGCCTGATTGAGGGGAGAGGATCTTCCTCGCTTAAGAGATGTTTCAACTCACCCAGGAGCCTTTTGCCGGAGAGCCGGTCGAAGAGATTCATGCGGACGGCGTTTCGTATCAGGTTGGCAGTATGCTTTGCGATTTCGAGACCGTATTTTTGTTCGAACCTTATGGCGCGAAAAACACGGGTGGGGTCTTCGACAAAACTGAGATTGTGAAGGACGCGTATACTTTTGTCCTTTAAGTCTCGTTGCGCGCCGAAAAAATCGATCAAGTGACCGAACTGCCCGGGATTGAGCTTTATGGCCAGAGTATTGATGGTGAAATCCCGTCTGTAAAGATCAAGCTTTATCGAGCTCAATTCGACTGTGGGCATGGCCGCCGGATACTCGTAGTACTCGAGTCGTGCCGTCGCGATATCGACTTTGAAGCCGTCGGGAAATTTGATTACGGCGGTGCCGAATTTCTTGTGACTCTTTACATGTGCCCTGAAACGTTCGGCAAGCCGTTGCGCAAAACAGATGCCGTCTCCTTCGATGACGATATCTATGTCGAGATTCTCAACCTGAAGGAAGAGATCGCGAACAAATCCGCCGACCGCATGGGCGTTGTATCCCAGTTCGTCGGCTATTTGCCCTATTGTCCTGAGCAAAAGTACAATACGGTCCGGCAGTCGCTCGCGAAGAAGAGGGGAGATCTCTCTCTCCCGGGCATAATAGCCTCTTTCCCGTTCCTCGACCAGGCGGCGTGGAATCCGCGATTCATCGGATACGAGAATATTGAGAAGATCCGTTCGGGTAATTACCCCGACAACTTTGTCGTCGGCCACTACGGGAAGAAAGCGCTGCTTACGTTCAATGATGATATCCTGGATCTCATAGAAGCTTTCATCCGGGCCGACTACGGCAAATTCCGTAGTCATGAATTCAGTGACGGGCAATCCTTCAAGTCCATGAAATATCGCCTTCTCTATGACTCTGCGGGAAATCAGACCCAGAATCGCGTCATCCTTCATTACCGGCAGAACGGTTATGTTATAACGGGTCAGGATTTCGTTGGCCTTCTTGATGGAGATATCCTTATCGACCTGAATCACCGGACTGGACATGATCTGGCGGGCGGTGTTCCGGGGACTTATCTCACGATTGAGAATGGCAATCAGCTTTTCTTCCGCCTCGATCAGGGTAAGATCTTTGACGGTTGCCGCCGCCGCCGTAGCGTGCCCGCCGCCCCCAAGGTCCGCCAGGATTGCGGCCGCATTCACCTCGGGTGTACGGCTTCGCGCGACGATGAAAATCCGGTCCTCCATGAGGGCCAGGCAGAACAGTACCGTAAGGTTTTCCATATCCATAAACTTGTGTACCAGCATGGAAAGGTCGCCGATATATTTTGTAACGGCAACCTTGGTTAGTACGATATCGATCCCCTTTATGGTGTAAGTCGAAGCCGACTGGATGAGGTCGTTGAGCAATGCAACCTGTTCGGCAGTAATCTCTCTGGTGAGAATATCGGAAACCGTATTAAGATCAGCCCCTTTTCCCAAAAGAAACGAGGCTGCTTTCATGTCCTCTGCAGTGGTAGTGGTGAAGGTAAACGAACCGGTATCCTCGTAAATCCCAAGGGCCATTATGGTGGCTTCTTCCGAAGTGATATCGATCCGTTTTTCCCGGAGCACATCGACCATAATGGTAGTTGTCGCGCCCACCGGCCGGATCAGCTCAAAGGAACCTTTGATATCTTCGGGCGAAGACGGATGATGGTCGAATATGTCCACTTCTATCCCAGCATTGGCAAGACATTCTGCGAAGCGGCCTATCCTGCCGGGCAGCCTTGTATCGACCAGAACGAGCTTTGAAACCTGCTTAATGGGAACATGCTTCACCCGGGTGAAATTGTAGAGATAAGCAGCCGATTGAACGAAAAAGTCCCGTATGTTTCGTTCAGTTGACCCCGGAAAGGAGAGGATTGCCTCGGGATAGAGTTTCTTTGCGGCGAGCATCGAGGCCAGGGCGTCAAAATCAGCGTTCAAATGGGTGGTTATCAACGTAACCCGCCGGTCCTCATCACCATCCCGGGGAGGAGTTCCTTTAAGACCGGTGTCCTTTGTGGGTTTCTGGAGGTTTTTCATAGAGTCGGAAAATCACCTTTTCTCCTGGACCTTTTTCTAGAACTGAGACGTGGAAAAACGGAGGGATGCTCGTGACGATCCCCTGAGGGACTTATAGACTTCCAGATAAAGCTTTTGGGTGCGTTATCGGTCGGGGATGTACGAACAGAGGTACTATCCCCTCCCTGCTGCCTTCCCAAAAACATTATCTGAAAGTCTATAGAAGCTTCCATCATACCATTTTAGGATCAATGTCCAATGTTCAATGCTCAATAACCAATTTCCAATCAGGAAAGGGTCGGTTGGACATTGAACATTGAGTATTGGACATTCGATATTGGGAATTGACCTATGCACGGTATATCAGCATGTTCCGAATCACTAAGCCCGACAGCCTCCTAGCCACGGGGATGATACTTCTTGTGGATCGTCTTGAGCCGTTCGGTCGTCACGTGCGTATAAATCTGCGTCGTAGAAATATCGGCGTGACCAAGCATCAACTGTACCGAACGAAGGTCGGCTCCTCCCTCCAGCAAATGACTGGCAAAGGAGTGGCGCAGGACGTGCGGGGTAATCCTCTTGGCAATACCGGCGGCCTTGGCGTATTTTCGTACTATTTTCCAGAATCCCTGGCGGGAGAGCCCGTTCCCCGAACGGTTTAGAAAAAGCAAAGCGCTCTTGCGCTCTTTCAAAAGCCGGGGGCGGCCTGCTGCAAGGTATTCCAGCACTTTTTCCCTGGCTGTTTCGCCGATGGGGACAATCCTTTCCTTTGAGCCCTTTCCAAGAGTTTTCAAATAGCCCACCTTCAAGTTGATGTCTCCCGCCTTGACGGAAACCAGTTCTGATACCCTGAGACCGGTCGCATACAAAAGGTGAAGCATAGCCAGGTCCCTTTGGCCCAGTTCATCCGTGGGAGAAGGTTGCCGCAACAGGCTGTCCACGTCGGCCAGGCTCAAAGTGTCCGGGAGTCTCGGCCGGATGCGAGGCGATTCGATGGAATGAACCGGATTGGTTTGGAGTATTTTTTCCCTCAGGAGAAAGAGAAAAAACGAACGTATGACCACAAGGGATCTTGCTGCACTTCGGGCCGCGAGACCTCGATCCCTCAGATGCCCCAGGAAGGAAAGCACGTGGAGTTCCGTGATTTCGTTAATACTCGGGATATTCTCAGATGAAAGATATGCCCAGAACTCCAGCAGATCGTGGCTGTACGAGGCAAGCGTATTCCGGGCCAGGCCCCTTTCCACAGCCAGAAAATGAAGAAACTGATCTATGTATTCGCTTATTGCAGTCATGTTACGAAATAAAATGGTCCGGATGCACGTCTATACTTATACCGGAGATCTCAGGACAACACAACCCCCTTTATTTGATTGCGGATTGCGGATTGCGGATTGAAAAGAGCGCCGGGCACTGACCCCGTGCCCTCTGTCCCATGCTCTGTGTTCTCATTTCGGATTTGAGATTTCGGATTTCGGAATGAAGACGGGTTGCGGGCTTGCGAGTGTCAGTAGGGAGTAAGCAGTACGCAGTATTTCTTTTACCACTTACTACATACTGCTTACTACTTACTGCCTACTTATCCGTTTTTTTTTTTGAACTTTAGGCACTCTCTTGCACTTTCTTTTCGACCTTTTCAAACCGGTCTAAACGTGACATAGTATAGACTTTCAGATAATGTTTTTGGGAAGGCAGCAGGGAGGGGATAGTACCTGTTCGTACATCCCCGACCGATAACGCACCCAAAAACTTTATCTGGAAGTCTATAGCAACACCACGGGAGATATTTCAGACTGGGTGATGTGAGAGATACGGCATGGAAGACATTTCGGCGGCCCTTTACTATCAGATAAAGAAAGAGATTGCGGAAAGATACTTCGGAACAAGGAAGGCGATCGAAGAAGGCAAGGCCGCTGTCAACCATCGCATAGCGCACCACGAAGAGACTCTGGGCAAGGTCGTGTGCGGGGATTTCTGCCGGATTTATCAATTGCTCGGGTCAAAAGAGCTGGTTGAGGAATTCTGGTCGATAGCAGGTCTTGAGAATCGGGCCTTTTATGACCGTTATCTCTCTGAAGCCGGAGAGACAGCCGCATCCCTGCTTAACGGAGTAAAAATTCGCGGGATCACAAAAAAAGGAAGGTACAGGAACCTCCTTCTCGACTGCTACAGAATCCTTGTAGCCGACGTGAAACGCTACCGGATTTCATACGAAGAGATTCAGGAAGAGTGCCTGCTCATAGAAGAAGAGATCAGCCAATTGGCTTCAAACTATAATCTCGACGAAATCCTGAGATTCGTTGGCAATATGGAAAGCAGAGGAGATATGGCCGGTGTGCTTGGCGAAACCATAGTCCCTGAACACAGAGTGGCCCTGGAGGCAAAACTGGCCGTCCAACACGTCGAACGTCTGGAAGATCGAATAGTCGAAATTCCGGTCCTGCCTCCGCCGGTTCGTATTGAGAGTCAGTTGAAAGACCTGGCAACCAGGGCACAACAGTCACGACCGGTCTGGTAGTCTGTCGGCCTCATGATGATCCGACGGCCCCAATTCCCCCGATCTTTCGTTGCTATGATGGGATTGATCTACATTTCAAACAATTGTTATGTGTGGGGTGCAACTGGAAGTGGGGGTGGAATCAAGCCGCCTTTAGGCGTTTGTCTTCCCAGTATCTGTTCCATTCGCCGTTAGCTCTTAGCACGCGTAGGGCCAGCATTTTTTTAGCGTTTTCTAGTTTCCACCATGCGCCTGGGCGCTTAAGCCGTGCCTGGATGACATAGCGATGGCTGCTTTCGATCTCACCCGATCCGATAGGTAGATCGGTAGCCAGTGCACCCTTATAGTTTAGTTGGCCTGTTCTGTTTGAGATGTACCGGTGACATGCCCGAACAGGGGCGTCTTTATCCGGTATATTGGCCTTTTCCACAAAGGGTTGGAGGGCTTCCAGTACCTCCTTATATGCATTCTCTTTCAAGCGATCTTTCTGTTGCTCCATCCAGACTTTTTTCTCTTCTCCGGCAATCTTGCCGGCCGCCCCCGCAAGGTATTCGCAAAGATGATAGAAATCCACCAGGTATTCGGCTTGACCACTAAATACTCGATCAACTTGATCCGCAATCCATGTTGCCCCATCGCCCACACAGTGAATTCTGGTTTTTATCCCTGCCCCAGCGCGGATCGCACAATGGAGCATCTGGTCTCCCGCTTCATCCGGAGTCCCTATCGTTGCTCCAAAAACAGGAGTTACCGAACCGAATTCATGCGCCAGACACAAACGAGCCTCTTTCCAGCCAACCGTCCGTGTTTTCCTTAAATCGACAACCTCCGCTCCTGCTTTTAGCTCAGCGGTTTCTACAACTGGAATCAGACTCCCATCCATCTCAGCGATAAGCTGCGGCACACCAGGACTATCGGGAAGATCACTTTCGATTTCAGCTCCCAGATATATTGCTTCACCATGCCCTTCCGTAATCAGTCGCGCCATTTCCTCCGGCACATCAATTCCATAATGCTCCTTCAGCTTAATCGGAACGTGCTTAAACTGAACATCTGATCCGAAATCAACAATAGCACGCTGCAAACATTGAGAATACCGCCGACACCTTACTCCCGCCGATACACAAAACGGACGGATGTCCCGCCCATTATCACGTCGCGTAAATGTCTGCTCTTCTATTTCTACTTCTCCGAACAGACTGTACCAGTAGAGTTTTTTTTACGCCTGCGGCATCCCTCTTTGCTTTTCTCGAATTCCTCCACTTTCTTCCTGTGTTGATTCTCTGCCCAACTACGTAAGGCAGTATTGCCCATTTGCCGAATCTCTTCTATCACCAGTCGCTCCGCTTCATCTGCTTTCTCCACATCTCCAGCCGCATTCTCCACCACTCTCAGCAGCATCTCTATCCGGTCCCGAAGCAATGGCTGTGCATTCAACCGCTCTTCCAAGCTCTTCTTCCCTTTAAGGCTATTCTCAAGTTCCGAAAAACGCTCCGACATGGGTCCCCTCCTAAATACCGACAGTTACCCATGTTTACATATAGGATGCGCACCTCCTTGTCCAGAAAATTCTGGTCCCCTCCAAAAATCGTTCGCTCCCACTTCCAGTTGCACCCAGGCCTACAATGAGATTACGAGGGGATGCAAACTGCCGAACGGTT
>JAZDGK010000218.1:0-16264 GCA_043806955.1 Pseudomonadota bacterium
AGAGATTTGAACGTCTCAACGGTTATGGCATTTTCCGAGAGTCGGTTGAGACTGGCGGCAATCCTCGCAATTTCATCGGGATATTTGCTGTTAAGGGCGCTGATCGTAGGGGCAGGGACTGTGCTGGTAGACATGGCGACCACGCCTTCAAAATTCACTATGTGAGGATTCTGGGTATTGCGATGGGCGCCGGTCGGTTTAATAAAGGTATAGAGTACTGACTGAATCAATGATTTGATGCGCTTTTGTCTCTCGTTTCCATCGAGCACATAGGCCATGGTGATATCATTCCTTCCTACCCTGAACAGGTCAAGATTAAGGACCACGGCGTATTGTCCGCTGGATGCAGGCCGGTGGAACGGGATTTGGCCTTCGGCGCTTTCGCTCTGGCCGGTGACTTTCTCCCGGCCCTCGGGCTGAAACTTCACATGGAAATAAGAATCTGTGCGTGTTGTTTCCGGCCTGCCCACTACCCAGCCGAATTCAATGCAGGACTTCCTTGCCAAAGACTTTGAGCCGGCCCAGTCTGTCAGCAGATTTCCCTCGCAATCGTCTATCACACACCGTTCAATGACCTTGCCAAGATTAAATGAATCCATTCGGCCTGCCTTTTTGGCTGCCTCGTATTCACTGGATGAGGCGACCTCTTCGCTGTAACCTCTATCCACCCTGATCCTGTTGGCATTGAATGTCTCGCACGGCTTACACAACGGCAATTTGCTCTCCTGGGCTATATGAAACAGATGTTCCGCCTGTATGTGCTTGAACATGTCCCCGGATACCGCGTTTACGGTGTGGTTGTTGCCGTTTTCATCCACTATCTCCACCATGCGCGTCATAAGGGCGTTGCCTTCAGACCCTTCATTGTTAAGAGCGTGCAGATTCATGGTAGCAAGGCCGGATATACTGAGAGAATGCAGTTTCATGATGATTTTCCTCCGTCAAGAAAAGTGTTGTTCAGAAATCACATCGACGCGGTATCGAGAGCACCGTTTTCGGCAGGCTGTCCCTTAGAATCCACCTTTGATGTTTTCGAAAATCCATAGGCTAGAAGAAGCAAGCCGACCAGCTCCGCGCCATGTTCGTCTATCAGTCGAAGTAACTCGTCCAATTCCTCTTTCTTGACTGTGTGCCCTGCGCCTTTTAGTCTGTGTTCCGTTTCCCAGTTATACTGTTGGACAAAATCAGCCAAAACGGGAATGAAGGATTTCGCCCCGCCCTTGATTTTCTGCTTCCATTCTTGGGCCAGGCCATAGCGGACATCTCTGTTTTTAAGGGACAGAGCGTAGATGGTCCCGTTCCGAATAGCCCTGGCCACAGATAAGAAGCCTTTATTTGCAATAATCTCTTCCGTTTTCATCGGGTACCCCCTCGTGAGAAGTTGATCCAGACCGTCCGTGCTAAATCTCTTCACCCATTCCCTCGCAGCCAGACGGCGGGTGGTGTAGACTGCAAACCGCGCGGCAAAATGTAGGAAATCGTATACATCTCCAGTAGTTAACCATGTCCTGTATGCCTGCAGAATAGGGACGTCGCCTGATTTTGATTCGTCCAGCGAGCCCAAACACCCTGACTGTGTACCGTCCCGTTTCCCGATGTGTTCTTCAATAATCCCCAGGAAAGCGTTTGCGGCTTCCAAATCTTCGATGGCAAACCAACTGGGCAGAGGCATAAAGGCGTTGTTCATCAAAGATGCCGCGGTGCCCAGGTTCTTAAAAAAGGCCTGGCGCAATCCTCTCACCACCTCATTCGGACGGCGGCGTCTAAGCCCGATGTTTTGCCCCATGACATCACTGTTCAGAATTAGCTGCTCGGCCAGTCTTAAGGAAGATTGGATATCCAGGCGAACTCCACCCCACAGGTTAAGATCCATTAACTCCATGCGCAATGATCTCAGGACATCGACGATAATATCCGCAGGCTCGATAACGTATATCTTGAAATCATCTCCACTGCGGTACGGCAGCATGGCAGCATACGCACCACGGTATTTCATCCATTCGGAAAAAGGATTGACCAAGTCCTTATGGATGGCGCCGGGACTCTTCGCCCTGGTTTTCACCGAGTGCACGCCTTTGCCTGTGGACGGCGCAAAGAATTGACTGTTACTTAGTGCAATAGGGTGTTCGGGTATACTTGTATCGGCCATGAAGCGTTGTCTTACCCAGGCTAGAGTTTCCTCAGGATGTTCCACGATCCAGCGGTACAGTCTTTTGTCCGAATCCCAGCCCATGCGCATAGACGCCAGAATCGTCGCCATGCGAAGCTCGCGGTTCGGACGCGCCGGTTCGGGCAGACCGTGTTCTCTTAGTGCCCGTTCTGTTTGGTTCCTCCCCTTCCGGCTGGTCTGGAGATAAAGTCTGAAAGCCTTGTCTTTCTCCCGTTCACTCTCATAATCAATTTGCCAGCCCGCCGGCGGAACCCCGTCTTTGTCTCTCACAAAAATAAACGGATATCCGGGCCTGGGAGGTTTCCAGTTTTCGGGTGAGATTTCACCTTCTACGGACACCTGAAAATGGTCATCCGCGTCCTTGATTCGAATCGGCTTTCCTGCCAGTTCTCCAAGGAGATCCGCAGTACCCACTGCCTCAAGCGTGTCTGCATAGGTCCCCGTGCATTTCGGGATTTGAGTCTTCATTGGGTCTTCATCCTCATTTGAACAGAAACTCGAACGCCTCCTGCAGGTCGGTGATAACCGTCTTTTCTTTCAGGTGCTTGGCGTCAGCATTCAGTAAGCGCCTTGGCCCATGCTGCGAAGGGCCTCGTCTGAAACATTAAGCAAGAGCCGCCACTTATAAACAATTCTACCTGTCTGTGCGGACAAGGGGTCAAGAATGGAGGATGTCTTGGTAAGTCGCGAAAGGGCTTTCTTCCTGAATTCAGCAAAATCCTCCAAGCCGTACAACTCGGACACGTAGCCTATGCGCTTCATCACGGTTTGGTTATTCAGGCGTTCTGTGTACTGCCACAGCTTTTCCTTGTCCAAGTCTTTGCGAGCGGCATAGAAGCTCTTCACTATCTCTGCAAACCCTCCTGCATATTCGGGGAGATCAAAACAGTCCAGAATTGTCTTCTCAGGGTCTGTAATCTGGTACTTGGCCGGACCACTCCATTCATTGGCGATTCCGAAAAACTTTTTGTCCGCAACTGTCACAAACTGATAACGTACATTCTGCACCAGTTTAGCTGTTTTTCGTTTTGTCGTCTGGACGAATACTACGTTGGAGATTTGCTCCGTCCATCCATAATGGTTCAGCGCCGATTGATAGGCGATGGCAGAAGGCGATACCAGTCGCGTTCCGATGACAAAGGAGTTCATAACGTCTGAAGAGACTAATTCTCCGAAGCCGTATTTCCCTTTCTCCAAGAGAATAACCCATCCCTTATTCCTTAACCGATCTAAGGTTCTCCTCTTCCCGGAATTCCAATTGTCCCCCCATTCCGTTTTCAGCTCCCGCATTGTGAACGACCCTTGCGGGAAAGCTTCTTTCAGGGATTTCAAAAGGTCGACTTCTTCCGGGGTTGCTGTTTTTGAATAGACTGAGCGTTTCATATGTTTTGTGTCAATAATCCCTTATTGCAAAGGGGTTTTTATTTACATGAAACATATGACTGACACAAATGTCAATGCCGATTCATCAATTACTTTCGCAGGCTACCCTGATCGGCAAGCCGCACCCTGCGGGCAATGACTACGTAAAGGGGCCAAAGGTCCTGGTCCTGTGCTCGGACAAAAGATATCAGATCGTTACTAAACCCTTCCCGAGTCCGTCTATCGGGCGCGCTTTCAAGCTGCCATACCCGCTCCCGAAAAATGTCTGAAACGGAATCTCGGACCACTTCTCCTGCCTTGTCAATCAACTCAAAAGTATCCAGATTCCGGGTACGTGCGCCATGATGGCGGGCGATAACCGTCCACAGTACGGCCGCAAAATCATCCCCTAATCCTTGGTCAAGTAAGGCATGTCCTACCGCAAAGGCCCCCTCCATGGCATGTGGTCCTCGTTGCGGGAAACGCTTGATCTCTTTCCAGTCAATCTCCGGGTCATAATCCGTATGGGCCAAAGGTTCGTCAAGAAGTCTTGCCGGATGCTTGTATTCCTGCCAGGCCCGCATTGCAGACTGCCATCGTCGGGTCAGCTTTCCAACATCATGAAGTCGGCACGCCAGTTCAATAAGCTGCTCACATCTACCCTGATCCAAGTGATAGCGCCCCTCCAAAGCCTCGGCCGCAACTTCGTAGCAGGCCGCCATTTTGCGGCACTCGGCCGCAACTCTTTCAGTATGCGTCCGGAACGACTCGTATTCGAGCTGATATCTGGGGAGCAGAGCCTTCTGGTTGTAGACGACTTCAGCCGTTTCGCCCTTTATCCCCAGTTGAAGGCCAATATCTGACGTATAGGACGCAAAATTCGGATGAATTACAATCAACCAGGGTGCCGTAAGGAATTCATCAATACGGGTTACTTCAGCCCATCCCCATTCTTGTCCGAATGCCGGTGAATTCTCTTCCGAGGGAATTTTTGCAACCCACCCGCCACCCGTCTTGTTTCCCAGTACTTCGTTCAGAGCACAGAGGCTCGTGCGGGGGATCGAAAGCATACGGGGCCATACAGCTCTTTCGAAACGGAGAGATTCAGGTTCGTCGGTTATGATCAGGACTATTGAAGCGATATCTCTAATTAGTTGACGAACGGCGTCTTTCATTACTCCGTCCATAGCCTCATGGACCTCACGTCTTCGTTCATACAGATTCTCAAAAACCCGCAAGGCCGACAATTCGGAAGAGGTATGGACCTGATCCACCCATTCACGTTCGGTGGTAAAATCTGCAAGTTGCCCGTCGCCTGTGGCCTCCAGTATTGCACGGGATTCATCTACCAGCAGGCGAGTCTTCCGTTCGCTGTAAGGGCCGTATTGGAGCGCACCATCCCTTCCCCGTTCAAGTTCATAGACCCAGACTGTGCCGGTGCTTCTAGATCCGCCGTATCTTGCACATCTGCCGGCACGCTGGACCAGGCTGTTCATGGGGGCTAACTCAGTGTGGAGGTTTTCCGCCGAAATATCCATTCCAGCCTCAACGACTTGAGTCGTGACAAGGATCACGTCTGTGTATGTGGCATCCTTTCCGAGGTATTCGGACAAACAGCTCTCAACTCGCTTCCGATCGTCTGGATAAAACCGGCTATGGAGCAGCAACACCTTCGTCGGTGTCCCGGCAAGGGCCTCTTTCAGCTCGACATACAACGTCTGCGCCCGGCGAACCGTATTCACCAAGACAATTGACCGTCCCCCGGAATGGGAATCAAAAACGTGCCGAGCGGTCAGCGGTTCAGCCACCCAGCGAAAGGTACGGCACTTATCGCGCTGGGTCGGTAAAGCCATGATTTCTTCTTCAGGCAAAACCACCGGTTTCGCCTGCAAGGCATTTTCAAGCCATTCCAGGCTCTTCCGGCTCATGGTCGCCGTCATTACCAGGAAACGACAGAACGGCTTTAGTCGGTCCAGCATTTCCAATACCGTGCCCATGGCCTTGTCCGGTTCCAGGAGGTGAAACTCATCGAATACCAGAAATGCACCCGGTAACACCCCGGCATTGATGTTTCCGACCTTAGCAGGCAGTGAAACCGGCATCATGATATACGAGGACAGAAGCTGATCAATTGTGGTGAATATGAGGTCACCTTCGAAAAATGGGTCGTCCTGCTTCTCGCCGGTTTGGATCGTAACATACAATTGATCTTTTCTCAGATAGTCCCGGTCCTTACCAGTCGTTATTACTGTGTCTTGCCCAAATGCCCTTTGACAGGCCGCGACCGTGTCCTCGAACATCGAAGTCGCCAGGGTCCTTAGCGGTAATGCGAAGATGAGACGATCAGAGAACGGCTTCCCGATTTGTTTGGCATGCAAAAAAGGCAGGATTCCGGCCCACGTTTTTCCAGCTCCCGTGGGAGCGCAAAGGATTACATTTTGCCCGGCAAACAGGACCTCAGCGACTCTCTCCTGATACGGATACGGCTGATATCCCCGCCCGCCGGTGAGTTTGTCAAAAAGTTCTTTCATTCTCTCTGTACGGTTCCTGCTTTCGCTTTTATGAGGAGAGCGTGATCATGCCGCATGTCCTTATCACCTGGAACAAGGGGATTGCAGCTTCAGCCAATGCCCGCCGCCTTCGGGGCACACTGAAAGGCCTGTCCAAGAAGCTCCTGAGACAAAACGTTGCGGTCCATTGCGTCCATCGCGGTGAGAATGGCTT
Source organism: Pseudomonadota bacterium (assembly GCA_043806955.1). Lineage (GTDB taxonomy): Bacteria > Desulfobacterota > QYQD01 > QYQD01 > JAZDGK01 > JAZDGK01. Next base: position 6,257 of record JAZDGK010000218.1, read on the forward strand.
TCTATTTGTCGCAGATTGAAACCGGAGATGTCAAGTATTTTTATGATTGTACGTAGGAAATCCAGGATTGATCAGGGATTCTGTTTATCGGTGGGGGTGTCTCATCGCCAAACGCGCCACGAATCGCAAAGAAGAAAGGCTCAATTCTTCATTCCAATCAAACTTCTTGTCATAACTGACATGATAGCTTATGATTTTTGTTGCCACGAACTGGCGGAATGGAGGAAGTTACGTAGATAACAACTATGAGGGAGGTGGCTTATTGTGGTCGTGATAGAAACCATTGAGAAACTCTCACGAAAATACGCAGTGTCCACTGAAGAATTCATCAGGCAAGGTTCAATCCTTGCCATGAAAGAGAAAAAGAGGGCTTTTCAGATGGAAAGACTCGATCTGCTTGCGCGCTATGATGCAGAAACGGTGGAGGCTTTGGAGAAAAAGATCCGCGAAGGGATGGTTCCTGAGCATCCGGCATGGGAAGACCTCATCGAGTTAAAGAATATGGAATCGGAAATAGCGGAAATAGAGAATGATATTAGAACTATACAAGCAGCTTGAGCGGATAGCTGAGAACGAATTCGGAGGCACGCGCTCACGCCCGTTCATCTTATTCAACGATTCTTCCACCTATCCGCCGTGAGCATCTTTGAGTTCATCGATATAGTATCGGCTTGCCATCTTGGCTCCCGTTGCGTTCATGAGGGTGCCATTTGGAACGCAAAACGGTGCTTTTAACACCTCAATGCGGGCATAATTCTATTTGAAAAAGCTTAACTTGGTCCGACCCGCAGACGTTGCCAATCCGAAATTCCTCAATTCTTTCACCCATCAATTATCGTGAACGGGCTCATGGGACAAAGTGGACTTGGTCAGTTGGGTTCGGAACTGGGAATATCCGGCCGGCACAGAATATGACCAATAAACTGTGAGACTTTGTCCTGTTCCTTTGCGCACTGATAATCCAGAGTCGCAAAACCGCCATGATAAGAATCGCGCAGTCTATACCCATTGGCGTTTCTCCAAAGATTTTGAACGAAAACAGCCCGTCTTTCCCGGAGTTCCACATCAGTATGATATCTGCCGTACGCCAGGTCGATGGCATGGACTAACTCGTGAGCGAACGTGCCTTGCCCGTATGAACGGTCATTAGGATCCAGTCTGCTTGGGCTCATGTATATCACACACGGAGTGGAAGCAGAACGACCAAGCTTCTTGGGTTTTCCGTCCAGAGGTTCGGTATGTGATCTGGTCCTGTCGCCATCCTTATGCCATGTACTACGGTCATCCGTAATCGGACTTACCATGATCTTTGTCGGCGAGTTCCTTGCCGCCCTGACTATTGCCTTTAAATGCTCATTCGATGAACCTTCGATCGATTTCAGAAACCGATTCACGTTTGCAGCGAAAGATGCACCAGATGAATTCTGGTCGATAATTCTGACCTCGATGCCTGCATGGCATTCGTTCCTTAATAGCGGAGTCAAACCGAATAGCACGATCGCTACGGAGACAATACTGAAGAACCTGAGACTTATTCTCGATAGAATAGAATTCAGCGATATATTCACCGCAACCTCCTTCAACGAAGACTGGTAAGAGATATTTCGTAATTGAATCGCTCCGGCGGAGGAAAGCCCATTACGGATGTGGTTCCCTCTCCCTTGAGCTCACAGCGCGCCTTTTCGGCCTCGGAGAATTCCCCGTTTTCAACCAAATGCTGAATACCTCGAATTGTTTTCATTCGCCTTGTCGCGCCAATATCTTGAGATCATCTGCGCCGTCCTAAGAACTTCCGAAAACACTAAACCGCTTTAAGGCAGAGTCAGTGACTCTGCCTTTTCTTAATTCAAACCTGATGGCCAGGACCTTTACGGCTGTGACGAATCAAAATACTGCCCATCATCGACTGAATCTGTCTGGCGGGCGTTTTTGGGCACGATGACGGTTACAACGCCATTGCAAAGCCCGCCTGCGCCATCATCTGCTGTGAACGAAATTCGGTAAACCCTGCCGTTGCCGTTTCCGGCCCGCTCAGCTCTCAGCAGGACCGTGTCACCCTGTATCACGGCATCCGGGCTCGTATCGCCGTCTCCAGTGCCGTCTACCGGTTCATCCTGCGTTACTCCAGTGATTGTGACAATTACCTGGTCGTTATCCGGATCGGCGATCCCCACGACCTTAACAGGTACAAGCTTATGGTTGGGAGGCCACAACCGGTTCGGTGAAGCTTCCGCTAAATCAGAGAGTGGCGGATCATTCGCATTCATGACGGTCACGGTTACCTCATTCGCCTGGCTGTTCGCAAGGCCGTCATTGACTGTGAGCTGGAATACGAGTGCAGCGCCTCCGGGTTGCACCAAAGGTGCGGTAAAAGTCGGAGTCGGACCGGTTGGGTCGGACAAGACGACCTCCGGACCGGAGATTTGGATCCATTGGAATGTCAAAGAATCGAAATCCGGGTCGCTGCTTCCTGACCCATTCAGGGAAACCGGACGTCTTTCATCAACCGTCTGGTCGCTTCCTGCATGTGCCACCGGAACATGGTTGACATTTTCCACTATGACAGTGACCATATCGCTCGCAGAGGCAATCCCGTCAGTCACGGTCAATTCGAAAACCAGAGTCGCTCCTTCCAGACCGACAGAAGGGGCTGTGAAGGAAGGACTGGCCATCTCTTGGTCGGCAAGCGAGACTGAAGGGCCGGAAATCTGGGACCAGGTGAAAGACAGGCTTTCTCCATCCGGATCGTAGCTTAGAGATCCATTGAGTTGCACCGGGCAGTTTTCCTGGACGGTTTGATCCGCTCCTGCATCGGCAGAGGGGACATTATTCAGATTTTTCACAGTGATATTTACCGTATCCGGCTCACCGACCAGTTCACCGTCGCTGACTACAAGCTCAAAAGTCAGTGTTTCGCCGCCGGAATTTACCGCCGGTGCTGTAAATGTGGGAGTGGCTGAATTGGGGGCATTCAGCGATACCGCAGGCTCGCCTATTTGCCTCCAGGAATATGTAACTGTATGGCCTTCCGGATCAGAACTACCTGAACCATCTAAACAAACAGGGCTGCCCTCGTCTACCGTATTATCAGAACCGGCATTAGCTACCGGAGGAGTATTCAGGTCGGGCAGCGGAGCATACTCAATCACCAGATTCCATATTCTCGCAGAGCTGGTAGTAGTGCTGGTTCCAGAAGCGGTTCCATCGAGCCAGAAGATATCCACCCACCACCGGTATGTTTTCCCGATTTCAAGGTCGTAATACTGATCGAAGGTTCTGTTGCCTGTAGCGTCCAACGTGTCTCTCCAGTCTGCAATCCAGGTTGCCGGCGCATTGTTTGGGAGCGGGAAGTCCGGCGTCGCCAGGTTGAAAGTGAATTCGGCAAATAGAGATACAGCATCGTATCCCGATGCAGAACGGGCGGCCGAGTAATTGAAGGAAACGTGGAGGCGATTCTCGGTCGCAACAAACTTAGTGCCATGTCCTGCGTACGCCCCCGGACAAAGGCAATATCCATAATTTTCGGGATCATTCACCGTGGAAGTCGCAAATGCCTCAAGCGTCGAATCAGCCCGGGCAGAAGCGCTGCCAGACCCGTAGAAGCAGGAGTAAGAATCGCTTGCCGATACGGGTTCGTCTCCCTCGGCCCAATTTCCAGAAGGTGGATAGCCTGCCCCCCCGGCCGCAACAGCGCAATACCAGAAATCATAGGACTCCAAAGGGGAGGCGTTCCCTGACCCGGTTAACAGGAAAAACACCGAAAGGCACAGCAAAATGGACAGCAGCAACTTGTTTTTCATCATTTATCCTCCGTGCATATCAAATATGAGATTCGAATCCTGGTCTTCCCTATTGCAAAGCCCATACCGGGATGAGTCCAGTAGAATGTGCAGGAAAAACCGCACATTACTTCCCTGGTCCAAAAACAGTCCAGTGCAAGAAAAAGGAACAGGAGTTCCATTTTTCAGAGCAACAAGTTTCCACAACGGGAATTGTCGTCCGAGAGAGATTCTAGGAGGCTGTCCGAGAACTGGGATCGTAGCGAGGAAAGCGGAGGACGAGACCAAATATTCACGGATTTGAGGGATAATAGTGAACCTATAGCCCGAAAATTTGGGGATATTTGGGCCGTCATCCCGCTTTCCGCAGTAGATCATCAGTTCTCGGACAGCCTCCTGGACTGGTGAACCGCTCTGCCTCGTCCCGGAATTCCGGCTCCGGCATCCCGGACTCCGTGCAAAGCCGGACTATATCGAGGGTTCCGGTTCCGGCGCGCTCAATGTAATGCGCCAGGAATAAAGGTTCACAAAGCAGACGGTTCCGAGAGCAGAGTGGTTTCGGGATATTGATCGCAGCAATATCTTTAGTCTTTCCTCCGACTGCCAACGCCGAGGATGTGTTCAAACCACCCTTTCCCCGGTCCTTATCACCTCTGCAGCAAGGGGGTGAAAATCCCGGCACCATGAAAACCCTATCCCCAATGCCCGCAAAAACAAGCCGTCGCGGTCCATTGCGTCCATCGCGGTCGACCATGGCTTTCTATTTGTCGCAAATTGAAACCGGAGATGTCAAGTAGTTTTATGATTGTACGTAGGAAATCCAGGATTGATCAGGGATTCTGTTTGATGGGTGGTTGTGAAAAGGGTGAGGTCAGGCTGAAATGGTGGAAATGGAAGGTGGAAACTCAAGTGTGGCTTCTTCCGGACTTGTCACTCCAAAAGGCATTTCTCGAATTCACGTATGTTTGCCTCGAAAAAAGCCTTGATGCGGTCCCATTTCCAGTCAGCATCGGGCAGAAGCATAACCGGTTCCGGATCGGACTCTGCATCTTCGAAATAGACGAGACTCTTGAGCACATGATACCTGTTTATGCCGGAACCGGAGAAGCGATCTCTAAAGATCCGGCAGAGCTCTTCTATGCTGAGCCGGAGCTTGAGTACGGCGAATATATCATAAAAGTCCTTTTTGGCCCCTCTTTGAGAGACGGTTTTGATTTTGTCGGTCGCTATATCTCGCCAATCCGCCACTCCGGTATTCCGCCAAACAAGTTCGGGATACGAGAGGGGTTCACGATAAAACAGGAACGAGAGCTTTACGCCGTCTTTCACGCAGTGAACGGTACCTTCTGCAGTCAGGAGTACATCTTCAGGCTCGATCTTGGTCAGGATAACATCGACGTTGAAAGGCTGAGAAGAAAAGAAATCCAAATCCAACGACCTTCTATGGCCGAGCTGCAGAGCAAGCCCTGTACCGCCGGCCAGATAAAAGGCCTTGATTCTTGAGGATATCCGATCCAGGGCATCGAGAGCTTCAGCAGTCATTACGTATTCAAACATACCGGGTCCTTGAAAGATACACGAAAGTAAACGCACCAGAACCGGCGCGTCCTGGGTGACAAGCCCCGCGAATATTTGACAATTTGTATGATCTTCTCGTCCGCGTAAATCCTTCTGAGAGCTTTCAAATCCTTTTCGTCCCCAAACTCCAGTATCCGTTTGATTACGTAACCGGCATGTTTCTCAAGGTCGATTTCTCCCGCATCCCAGAAGAGTGCCGGGTTGAAGATACTCCGGACATCGGAATCTTTCTGCTCTGTCATAAGATGTCACACAAATTTCGGCAATTTTGCAAAAGGCTCAGGGGGATAAGATCTTTCAGCCAATTAGAACCAGATACCCGGTCAGAATCACTGCATGGGATATTTCATCACATCGGAATGCAGAACCCCGTTCTGAACTCATTTCGGTTCTTCGCCCCTCGTCCAGGTTCGGCTTTCTCTATGCTCTTCTCTCTGAATCCTAGGAGAATCCGTCGCATAAGTCAAACAGTTTGCAAAGGGGCTCGATCAACGTGCGGGGAGAGAGAACACGGATATGCATTCTCAAAAGGGTGCGCGACTTGCGCCCCAACTCCTTAATTCTTCTTCGCTCCGTTCCCCATGCTCCATGCTCTCTACTCTTTGCTCTTTGCCCTATGCTCTATGCTATCTCGTACCACCCCCGCCCAAACACCGCATTATCCCCGACATGCAGGTACTGACCCAGAACCAGAAACGGCCGGAATTCGACAAGGTCTCCTTCGAATGCAATCTCCCCGACAAAGCCGCTCAGATCGTGCTTTTGCCGAGCGCGGCTGGTTCGCTCGTCTTCTATCCATCTCAGCCTGCTTTCGATGGTTTTCACCTGTTTTGCCCTTTCGCCGAAACCCCTGAAATCCATTTCCAATGGCGACGGACCGTATTCGCGGCACAGGGCGCTTACGCGGTCGCGCAGGCGGCAGGCGATGTGAAAGAATTCCGGGTTCCGCACCGGCCGGCTTTTGCCTTTTTCGCCGGTGGGGTTGAACCGGATATGGGCCGGGGTCAAGAAGGACAGGGTCACCCTTCCGTCTTCGGGAAGCGGGAATAAACTGAGCAGGTCTTCGATACCGACAGGAGCGGAAACATTGCGGACCAATCCGTCTGCACCCCTATATAATGGTATGACAGTGCCGTCGGCTTTGACTGCATCTATGGCGGAAAGAGTGAACGTACCCCGGCCCATGCCGATGCCTCGGCGGCCGAGTTCGGTAAACGGCACTATTATATAAGGAAGGAAATCGTTCAGTCGGCCTGCCAGAAGAAAGTCAAACACAAAAGACTCGCCGGGCTCGTATCGAAATTTCCGGTCCAAAGGCGGTTTGATGACGAAGCCACGCGGCGGGGTCCGCTGCCGTTTTGGGCCGGTTTCCTGGACCGGACTGAAGACCATGGGAAAGATGCATTGCGACCGAAGGGAACAAGCCGGGCATTCCTGCCGGCGATCGATGCAGACGATATCCCGAAGGGCGCTCCCGAATGCGCCACGAAGAGTGGCGCCCACATCACCGTTGAAGAACGCCAGGGTGGTGACCGGTTCGAGGGTGAAACGGTAATGATGAAAACGGAATGATTCAAGAGAATTCAAGATTCGCTCACCGCAACGATCGCAAAGAAACGTAACGCCCGCACTTGCTAAGAGACGATAGTGGACCCAACGGATTCTATGGGCAACTGACGGATTCGAGCTTGTCCCTCGGTCACAGTGACAATCGCACCTCTTTCAAGCGCAGTACTATATTTTGCGATAATCTCGTCCAGAGCATGGTTAACCTGCTCGGGGCGCATATTGCGGAGGCGGAAGATAATCACGCTGGGCAGCTCTGCTCTACTGGCAGCCAACAGCTCACCAAAATCAAGATCATGTGTCAGAAGACTGTATCCTTCGCTACGTGCCTTATCCAGGATTTCCGGATCCGGCATTTTGGCAAGACCCTGATCGTGCATGTGCACGGCGCTATGGCCGAGTCTATTCAGAAAGGCGACTGTTTGAGGAGAAATGCCCATGTCCGCAAGGAATTTCATACTGTCGAAAGCTCCAAGGGATGCACGGATTCTTCCGCCAACCATGAGGCATAACGAAGGGCCTGTTTCACATCTTCCGGTTCCAAATATGGGTAAGCTTCAATGATTTTTTCGGTAGTCATGTTGTTGGCAACCAGGTTGACTATGAGAGAAACCGTAATCCGCATACCTCGGATACATGCGCGCCCACTCATTACGTTCGGGTCAAAGGTTATACGGCCAAACTTGAGCATTGGAGACCTCCGAGTTTACAGAAAACTGCCGAGAGTGGCATCCAATATAGCATATTCCGGAGCAGTTAAGTATTAAACAACCATCTGTGGTCCCGACCTATGTTGTTCATCCATCCGGCGGAGTTATTCTGGCTACGAGCTGAGTCTGTCCCATATTGGGTATGCGATGGGACGTCCACAAGATTATAACTTACTCCTTCACTTCCTACTGAAATCCGTTCACTGTAGCTATCTACCTGCCAGCAACTTATGATTTTATGGACGTTCCCTATGTTGCGCCTACCTGCTCAAGGTCCAACACCGTGAGGCCGCATAAAGGGGCAAAACCTGTATATGATCGTAAACGGAAAAATTCTCTTGCGAAATTCGGACGCCTCTATGGAGATTACGTTCTTTCAAAAAAATATTCATGCTTTGCATCTGCCCTTTTGACCCCGCTTTCACCTCAATCGGAAGCACGCTGGAGCGGCTCGATATAACATAATCCACCTCGGCCTGACTCCCACGGCTCTCTCGATGCCAATAATACAGCTCTGGTTTGTAGTTGCCCACCTGGCTATGGACAAGTTCCAGACCGCAAAAAACCTCCGTCATCGTCCCCTTGTTGACCAGCTCTTTCTGCGACTGCAATATGATATCCGCCAAATCCAGACCAAGGATACGTTGCGCAATGCCGACATCAAAAGGTAGCATCTTGAAATGTTTCGGATTGATGGTCGCGCCCAGCGGGATTCCCCGGCAACTGCTGTGAGGGACTTTGTAAGCCAGACCTGCCAGAATCAGAAGGCCAAGCGCTTCTTTCATAGCTTTATGGTAGGAATTCGAGTCCACTTGCGTAAAAGAAAACTTGTGTCCGGCTTGAAAGATAATGGATTGAAAAACTTCGCGTAGCCTCGCCACGGGGACCCTTTTCTTGTACTTAGCGAAATCATCCTCATACGAGGTTGCGATGTCCTGTAACAACTCCTGACACTTGAGCAGGTCATGGGTTATCAGGTAATGGTCGATCACGCCAGGCAGCCCGCCTATCAGATAGAACACCCTGAGCAGATCCAATAATTGATGATGGATGACAGGTTCCAGGGGTTCCGAAACCGGATGGTCCATGACTGTCCGGTAAAGCGGTTCCTGCCCTGAAGCGACGAGATATTCTACGAATGATAATGGATACATGAATAAGGAATGCAATCTGCCCACTCCCATGGATGGGATTTCCGATAGCGCGAACTCAAGAAGCGAGCCTGCCGCGGCAACATGTAATGCGGGCAGCTTTTCCTGGAAATATCGCAAGGCGCTTAACGCCTCTGGGCATGCCTGGATCTCATCAAGAAATAACAACGTTTCTCCTGGGTTGATGGGCGTTCCACGAACGACGGCCAATCGTTCAATAATTTGTCGCACACTTAACGAGTGGGTGAATAATTCCTTTATCGCGGGTGTTTCATCAAAATTGATTTCAACATAATACGGGAATGTCTTCCCGAGTTCTCTGACGGAATAAGTCTTCCCAACCTGTCGGGCCCCCCGAAGGAGTAATACTTTGCGCCGCGGATCCTGCTTCCATTGCAATAAATGGGTATCTATAAATCTTTTCATAAAAGTAGATCAATACTAAGCCAATATTGTCAATATGTCAAATCAATAGATCAAGGTTATTTTCATAAAGTAGGATCATATATCTTTCCTGGCCGATTACACTCGGATTTTCGTTTGTTTGTCATCTTCCTTCTCCTCACGTTCACCTCGGTCAATCGCTGTTGTCGCAGACGAAGGGATTGAGCTTGAGCGGCTTGTTCAAGTAAGCCGCTTCGCGGCAGAAATAGGGGAACACTTTTTTTCGCCTTGAACCAGACTTCAAGTAGTGCTATGCTCCCGGATGAATTCTTCCAGTGATTGTTTCTGAGTCCTTTTGCATTGCTCAGAGTAGTTGCCCTTAAATAGTCCTTTTTCCTGCCAAAATACCCCCTGCGAAGCATTACCCTATTCGCAAGCCCTGTGCAGATTCACGGGGCTTCTTGAACATTGGATTGACACGACTCGGAAGTCGTCTCAATCCTTAAGGGTTGCAGCCGGGCAATTGAATCGAAGCGGCGCAGACATTCGGGACATGGTTGAACCCTACCGGGACATCCGTGCAGAGATTGCGTGACTACTGGCCAGGCACGCTCACCGCGACATAACTTCCTTGCGCTCCAATTCAGCCTGATTCCAGTCTAAGGGCTTGCGCAAGAATAACTTGGCATTTTCGCATCCCAACTGTACCATATCTTCAACCGATCTTCGCTCGCAAAGTCCTCAAAATAGCCGGCTATTCCTCCGGCTTTGCTCCCTCAGATCGATCGAATCTATGGCACATTTGGGCGCGAATTCTACCGATTTATTCTTGCGCAAGCC
>JAZDGK010000219.1:0-21008 GCA_043806955.1 Pseudomonadota bacterium
AGCCGGAAAGCTGAATCGTTGGGGTTGGCTCGCAGCCTTCCGGCTTCCCAGCGTCCCAGCCTTCAAGCCTTCCAGCCTTTGCCGGTTAAAATCTTCGCCTTCCTTGACCTTGGACAAAATTGAACATTTTGCAAGAGGCTCTATAGACTTTCAGATAGTGTTCTTGGGAAGGCAGCAGGGAGGGGATAGTACCTGGAGGCTGTCGATTGGGGGATCGCTATGAGGGCAATACTGTTGAATTAGGCCGGTGCCAAATGTGGCACAGCCGAAGGCGGCTGTGCCACATGCATAGTTGCCAGAACGGGCCTGATTCAACAGCCACTGGGACAGGAGGAAGCGGGAAGGAAGCGGACTCTGGCTTTGTTTATATTTTATCAAAGTTCTTCATGCTGCAAGTTCCGGAAGTTTTGAGATTTGAATATGTTAACCCGTTACCCGTAGGGTGGGCTTTGCCCGCCATAAAGGCGACCGGGATGGCTCTCAGTCCGCGATGGCCGTTTCGGTGGGCAGAGCCCACCCTACTTTTTCTAAACTCTGTACGCCCTGCGGCAGAACATTCTCTTGGTTGCGGCTCTGCCGCGCTGTGCCCTCTGTGGCAAAAGTTTTTACATTACGAACTCACTTTCAAGGAGGTTAATTATGGAAGAAATCCTGTTAGTCGTTCATGACAAAGACAAAGTGAAATACGCAACGTCACTGGCTCGCGAATTAACCGAAAAGCTGACGAAGGATGACATCAAAGTGACCATATTTGCCGAGGGCAGCCCGGCCGCCAGAATGCTGATTCAGGAAGAGGGAAAGCTGTCCACGATCAAGGAGCACGGCGGGGAGATCATTTCCTGTGTTCATGATATTCAGGATAGGGAACGGCTCGAACGGATTAGCCGGGTAGTCTCGGAATGCGCTACGGAACTGAAGAAGAAGGAGACAGAAGGAGCCTCGGTCATCACGGTTTAAGGACGGAATCCGGGATCGGTACCGGCTGCCGAAGAGCCACTGAACCGAAGAGGTATCTGGGGAGACAAACGCACGGTCAGGCCCCACGAAAGAAGCCTGACCGTGTGGTCTTGTGCAGGTCAATTCCCAATATCGAATTTCCAATGCTCAATGCCCAGGGAATTCACTCCTGATTGGGAATTGGTTATTGAGCATTGAGCATTGGAAATTGATGCTAAAATGGTATGATCAAGACTTCCAGGTCCCGTCGGAGTTCGTCACGACTGCAGGCCCGTAATCCTGCCAGGTGTTCGGCATTCGAAAAAAGCTGAACTGTTACGAAGAACAAAACACGCGTTCTCACCTCAAACCCGCCTCCCGAAAGCCGAAAAAGAAACTTTCCTTGACTCTCGATCAGGCTTTGTTATAGTGGACAGGCAAACAAGCCGGCATGCCCGATCAAAAAACCTCGTGTGAATAGCCGATTGTGTTCATGTCTCCCGAACAAGAACGTCGAATATCGAAGTAGTCTGAAGCGGATATTCGTGGGGTTTGTATTCCGACATCGGGCATTGAGAGTTCTGCATTCGATGCCGGATACGGATCCGGGGGATCTGCTTGACAAAGCTATGGCGCAAATTCGACACGGATTTCCTGGCAGTCCAGCAGCTTCAAGAACAGACTAATCTCCACCCCCTTATCACCCTGTTTCTCTCCAATCGTGGTATTAAACACCCGGACAGCGCTCATTTTTTTCTATATCCCTCCCTGCAAAACCTCCATTCGCCCTTCCTCCTCAAAGACATGGAGAAGGCCGCGCACAGACTGGCGGAGGCCGTACGCCGGCACGAAGATATCCTGGTCTACGGCGACTACGATGCTGACGGCGTAACGGCGACCGCAATCCTGTGGCTATTCCTGACCAGACTCGGCGCGTCCGTATCGTACTATATTCCGGACCGAATACACGAGGGTTATGGACTTAAGCCGGACATACTGAAGCGCCTTTTTGAACAAGGGAAAAAACCGAACCTTCTGGTTACAGTGGATTGCGGGGTATCAAATCACGAAGCGGTCCTCTTCGCCAACGAGCAGGGCGTAGATACGATTATCACCGATCATCACCTGGCGCCCCCGATCGTTCCCAACGCCCTGGCCGTAGTCAATCCAAAACAGACGGGCTGCGACTTCCCTGACAAAGAACTGGCCGGAGTCGGTGTGGCATTCAATCTGCTTATGGCCTTGCGAAGAGTCCTTTTCCACGAATCAAACGGGGATGGGTGGTCCGGACAAAAACCACCCAACCTGAAAGAGTATCTTGATCTGGTAGCTATAGGGACCATAGGGGATATGGTGCCGTTGCGCGGTGAGAACAGGATATTCGTTACAGAGGGATTAAAAATCCTTAATGATTCTCTGAGGCCGGGTATTGCGTCCCTGAAAACAACGAGTTGTATCAAGGGTGCGAGAATTTCGTCTCACGATGTCGGTTTCCGCCTGGTACCCCGGCTGAATGCCTCAGGAAGGATGGGATCCGCAGATGATGCCTTTTCACTGCTTATCAGCAGGGACCCGGCAGAGGCTGCATGTATAGCCGCTCGACTGGAAAAGGCTAATGAAAGACGACACGGCGTGGAGGAAAACATCTTTTCCGAGGTGGCCGGCAGAATAACAGACGAGACGTTACAGGCAGAACAGGCCCTGGTCTATGCCTCCCCGAACTGGCACAAAGGAGTGCTTGGGATTGTGGCATCCCGCCTTGCAGAAAAATATGCCCGTCCTGCAATACTCTTCAGAATCGAAGACGGCCTGGCCAAAGGTTCCGGACGCAGCGGGGCCAACATCGATCTCCACGAGATTCTGTGCATCTGTGATGGACTGCTGAAAGAGTTTGGCGGACATAAAGAGGCGGCAGGATTATCATTATACGAGGAAAACCTTCCAGCCTTTAAACAACTCTTTTTGTCCCTTGTCGCCGAAAGACTGAGGGCAGAGGATTTGGTCCCAAAAGTGTGGCTGGAAAGCAGTATACAATTATCGACCCTGCGGCAGAAGTCTTTTCTTGCCGATTTTCATCGTATGCCCCCTTTCGGGGCGGGAAATCCAAGTCCCACGCTTGATACTTCGCCGGTCAAAATCCTGGAGCAGCGTGTAGTCGCGGAGCGGCATACCAGACTCAGAATTCACCAGGATGGGCGTGTATGGGAGGCCATCGGCTTCAACATGCTCCCATCTCCCGACCTGGATTTTCAAGAAGCCGCCCTGGCTTTTGCCCTTGAGACGAATACTTATCAGCACAGAGAAACGCTTCAATTGCGAGTCGTCGATTTGAAGATGATGACGTGAAACGAATGCGGAATGACGAAAGAAGTACTGAGTGCTGAGTGCTGAGTTCAGAAGACAGAAGACAGAAGACATCCGGTTGCATGGAGATGATAAATGACCTTACCTGTTTATGAAACCGTTCTTGAGAACGGGTTGAAGGTTTTATTGCTGGAGAATCACAAGACCCCGATCGTGAGTTTTCAGATCTGGTACCGGGTGGGCTCAAGGAATGAACACCTTGGGAAGACAGGCATCTCTCACCTGACAGAACATCTTATGTTCCGGGGCACAAAAAAGTACGGTCCCAAAGAGTTTTCCCGCCTTGTCAGAAGAAACGGCGGGAACGAGAATGCCTTTACCTCGCAGGATTACACAGCTTATTTTGAAAATATAGCCAGAGATCGCCTGGAAATACTTCTCGATCTGGAATCCGATCGAATGATCAATCTCGACGTTGACCGGCAGGCATTTCAGATGGAAAGAGACGTGGTGATGGAAGAAAGGCGACTGCGCACCGAAGATGACCCGGTCTCTTCTCTTTTTGAAGAGATGGACAGCATGGCCTTTCGGTGTCATCCGTATATGTGGCCGGTAATCGGGTGGATGGGAGATATAAGCCGGATCACGTATGAAAATTTCATGGAATACTACCGGATTCATTACAAACCGAACCGGGCAACGCTTATTGTCGTCGGCAGCTTCGAACCCGACGATCTGTTGCCGGCAGTCCGGAAATATTTTGGCCCCATAAGCTCAGTTCCTTATTCGGAACCGGTTATCTGCCTGGAACCGCCTCAACGGGGGGAAAAGAGATTCTATCTCGAAAGGGAAGCTCAACTGGCATACACTCTCATGGGGTATCATGTCCCTAATTTCAGGAATGAAGATGCCTTCGCCCTGGAGATATTGAGCCTGATCATCGGTCATGGAAAGAGTTCTCGCCTTTATTGCCGCCTGGTTCGGGAAGAACAACTGGGCCTCGACGTGAACGTAAATTATCCGCGTTTGGCCCATGACCCGAATCTTCTGCATATTCTGGTGCCGATAATGCCCGGGAAAAAAGCCGACGCCGTGGAAGAAGTCATCGATACGGAACTTGAACGAATAAAGCTGAATGGCGCTACGGAAAAAGAGCTGCAAAAAGCGCGGAATATGGCGGAAGCGGCCTTTGTTTTTCATCAGGATTCTTTTTTCCATCAGGGGATGCTGCTCGGGGTCCACGAGACAGTGGGAGACTGGCGGGACCTGTACGCTTATCTTGCGGGGATTGAAAAAGTAACGGCCGAGGACGTAAAACGAGTTGCCGGGGAACATCTCCGAAAGGACAGAAGGATAGTGGGGACCTTAGTCCCTCTCCCGCCCAAGGCACATTGAGTAGCCGCAGCTTTGGCAAAAGCATTCAGAACAGACTCCCAGGGCAACGACTTTGGGAGCCTATTTGAACAGGAGCGATCATAGATGGGCGAACAAGGATTGTCAGTAACAGGGGACTTTGCCGGACGATTGGTCCTTCCTAACGGGTTGGCGGTCCTCTTGAAAGAAGTCAAGGCATTGCCTTCCATAAGCATGAATTTGATCATTGAGTCCGGTGCATTATTGGATCCGGAGGGGAAAGAGGGGCTTTCCGCTTTCACTACGGAAGGCGTCTTGATCGGCACGGAGCAAAGGACAGCCGCGGAAATAAGTGAAGAGATGGATTTTACCGGGGGCTCCCTGACTGCAAGAGCAGGAAAAGACTACTGCGCGTTCACCCTGAATGTCTTAAAAAAGGCGCTCCCTACCGGGCTGGAAATACTCTCCGATGTCCTGAAGAGACCTGTATTCCCGCCGGCGGAAGTGGAAAAAAAGCGGGGGGAATTCCAGGCCCGAATCCGGAAAGATGAGGAAGACCCGGGCGCACTGGCTCAAAAGACCTTCCTTGGCGAGCTTTTCCACCACAAATTCTATGGCCGGCCATCACTCGGCACGGAAGCGTCGATTTCAGGCCTGAGCAGAGAGGATCTTCTCGAGTTCTACCGGCAGAGGCTAAGTCGATCCCGGGCCATCTGTTCCATAGTCGGACAGATTACAGAGGATGAATTGATCGTCTTGAGCCGGGAGCACATGCAATCCTGGCCGGCAGAAACCGCGGGAACTCTTGTCGAGATTCCGCCGGGACAGACCGGGGGAAAGAGGATCACGAAGATAGATCGCGAACTCACACAGGCCAACATCGTCCTTGGACACAAAGGGATCCCCCGTAACCATCCCGACTATTACAGCGTATTTGTTATGAACCACATTCTGGGTGGCGGTGGATTCCGTTCCCGGTTGATGAACAGCATTCGAGAGGAAAGGGGCCTGGCCTACAGCATTTACAGCATGTTCGCTTCGGGCAAACACGCCGGCTATTTTCAGGTCATGCTGGAGACCAAGAATTCCAGTGCTGCTGAAGCTATTGATCAGGTGCTTAAGGAGATGGAAAGCATAAGATCCCGCGGGATAACCGATGAAGAGCTCGATGAGGTTAAACTCTATCTAACCGGCAGCTTTCCTCTCAAAATCGATACAAATACGAAAATTGCCAATTTACTGGCAGACATAGAGTTCTACGGACTGGGACTTGACTACCCGGAACGTTTCCCGGAGATCATAAATGCATTGAGCAAGACCGACGTGGAAGATGCAGCGAAAAAGTATTTAGACCCGGAGAATTATACCGTGGCTATTGTCGGGAAGCAGGAAGAGATAAAATGGGGGTAAGACTCAGCGAAGCGGTGCTCGCAGGCATTCAGAATATCGAATATCGAACACGGCATGATGAATGTCGAAGGATGCAGACTATTTGATATCGCGGACCGACGCTGAGCCAAGGCACGGGGGAAATAGCCCGGAAAACTTCATAATTCGATATTCCTTGTTCGACATTCGATATTCATACTCCGGAATCGATTGCGATTACGAGCACGCACCAAGCAAAAGCAGGAATTCTGCCGGAGGCTCCCATGCCTACTTTGATTTCCCGAAGAGCTTATGCGGGCACAGGTCGCCGCACACGGAACACGTTTCGGCTTTGCTGGGAGTCCTTTCTTTTATTGATTTCGCAGTGCGGGAGTCGATGGCCTCTTTGAACTGGGTACTCCAGTCCAGAGAAGCCCTGGCAAAAGCCATTCGATGATCCCATTCGTTATCGGCCGGCCGGCGGGCAATGTCCGCTGCATGGGCCGCAATCCTGGCTGCCAGAATACCGGGACGAATATCTTCCAGTTCCGGCAGACCCAGATGTTCACTTGGGTACACCGTACAAATATAATCTGCGCCATTGAGAAGGGCGACTGTCGCGCCTATGGCCAGGGTAATGTGATCGTATCCCGGTGCGATATCCGTTACTATCGGGCCCATGATTCCCAGAGGCGCACCTTTGATCAGCCTTTTGGCCTTTTTTATGAAAGGCCCGATCATGTGAACGGCCAGATGCCCGGGTCCTTCGATCTTTACCTGGACACCGGCTTTTCGGGCGCGCTTTGCCAATTTCCCCAGATTCACGAGTTCGTCGGTATGTATGTCATCAGCGCCGTCCTCAATGCAGCCCGCCCTGCACGATGCCCCCAGGCTTAGTGCCGTATCAAAGGACCTGGCCATTTCGAGCAGGTCATCGAACCTTTTGAAGAGTGGGTTTTCGGAATCGTTGGCTTGCATCCAGGAAGCCAGGATGCCGCCGCCTCTTGAAGTCATTTTCATAACCCGGCGGCTTCCGGACAGCTTGCGCACGATTCTCTTCTCTATGCCGCAGTGAAGGGTCAGCATGGAGCATCCTTCCAGTATGGCGGCCGTAACAATCTGAAACAGATCGCTTTCTTTCATCGAGAGATGAGTGCCGTATTTCTCCTTAGCTTCGGTTGCAGCCTGATAGACCGGCACCGCTCCGACCGGGATACTGACCGATCTTATGACATCGGCACGTATTGCGGATATATCGCCGAATGTGCTCAGATCCATAAGGGTGTCGGCGCCCCATTTTTCAGCCTCCCTGGCCTTCTTGACTTCAAAGCCCGGATCGCAACGGTCACAGGATGTTCCGATATTGGCATTCACCTTTATTTTCAGCCCGGGTCCGATGCCCACAGGACTGAGAGGACGGCGCCGGTCGTAGATCACGGCGATTTTCCCCCGGTATATCCCTTTTCGAATATACTCCGGGGAGAGCCCTTCCCGTTCCCCCACTACCTTCATCTCGTCTGTAATAATGCCTTTTCCGGCAGCCTCTATCTGGGTCATGTCAAAACAGACTCCTCTCTTTCCCAATTCATCCGGTATCGTAGCAAGGAATGTGCCAGAACAGGAAGTCATAAGCCGGGGCCGTTCAGTCCCATGATCTATGCGCATTAAGACTGTCTGCGAGTGATGCGCATAATCCTGTTTCTTCTGAAGAGAACAAAATTCCCGTTTTCGAGGTAAACCGCTACACAAAATGAGTATGCTTTGCCTTCTACAGAAGGCCGGACATCTGAATCGGAAACCCTCCCGCCAGAACCATTCGCACACATTCGCATTATGCGTACCTTTCCTGTTTTCCTGCTTTCCCGATTCACATCTTTTCTTTAAATAACTCCTTCATCATCCCCGCATTCCTGATTGCATAGTCCTGGTAGCAGTTGTTGAAGATCACAAAAACCAGGTTCGTCTGTACCGACACCTTTTCTATGCGGTCCTTCCAGGTCTTGAGTTCTTCGGGATTATATTCATACCGGTACTTCTCTTCCGTGGTTACCCCTTTTTTGAACCAGGCTTCCCGATTTCGGCCGTGCAGGCGAATATACGGGGTGTCGGTCGTGAGATCTATCGGCCCCTCCCAACCCGTAACCCACGGAGCGTCGACAGCTACGTACGACATTCCTCGATCCCTCAGAAACTGGAATACTTTCTTTCGTTCGTCGCTCTGCAGCCATTGCCGGTTCCTGAATTCGACCGCTATGCAGTAACCGGCGAGTTTCTCATTGACCAGATCCAGCCAGTCATAGGACTCGGGTGAAGGCAGGAACCAGGGTGGAAACTGGAAAACGACACAGCCCATTTTCTTTGCCTCTTTCAAAGGGCGCAAGGCCGAGGCAAACATATCGAAGGCCGCCTCCACGATCTCCTTTGGAAACCCGCGTTCCCGATCCGACTTCTTGTAGTTTTCCGGGAGACCACTGAACAGCACCCTGGGTATGCTCTTGATGGCGGTGGGATGCTTCGTAAGCATCGAATATGCCTTGATATTGAATATGAAGCCGGGAGGTGTCCGGTTTGCCCACAATACGGAGTTTCTTTCGGCAGGCGGGGCGTAATAAGTGGAATCGACTTCAACCGTATCGAAATGCCCCGCATAGAACCGCAGGCGCCCTTCGGCCGTGGTTGTCTCGTGTGGATAGAACTTGCCGCTCCCAAGCAAGGTACGTTCCGTCCACGACGCGGTCCCGATACGAATCTCAGCCATCCGACTTTACTCACAAAGGATTATTCTTGATGAGTTCGTGAAAAGTCGAAAAGTACTGCTTCTTGTCATTCCGGCGGAAGCCGGAATCCAGTTTATTCAAGTAGTTACGGGGGAACTGGACTCCGGTTTTCACCGGAGTGACGCCTTTTTACGACTTCATCATTCTTCAGCCACAAATTAACACGAATTTACACGAAAGAAAAAACTAATTGAAACGTCGATAAGCCGGCATTGACGAACGTGATGAATGCGGGCAAGAAGACGAAAACGCTGGAGTTCCGTGACGAAGAGCAGCGAGGAAGAAGGGGGTGAATGCCCTGAAAACATTTGAGATTCCTCAGATGTGAATCTCCGGCTCTGGAAAAACGATCTCCCCGGCTATTTGCCAATCGGCCGCACTACCGCTCTTCCTTTGGTTCTTCCGGAAACACAATGTTTGAGAGATACCGGCTCACCACCCCGTGGACACACAACACTAATGCAATATAACCAAAAAACAGTGCTGCGTCCCATCGAATGTCTTTCGTGAGATGTGATGTCTCCGGCGTACGCAGAAGCAACAAAAAGGCGAGTAATCCGCAGGCATGCCCGATTGCCCGCGGAGAAAAACGAAACCAGGCAAGATAGCCCACAAACGCCAAATACAGGGCAGACAGGACAAAGAAGACAGCGAAAAACATGGAGACATCTCCGGATTCCATCAGGATGCTTGGTGAACAAGCCATCATACCCGCCCCCAAGAGCCCGGCAAGTGCTCCGAGTACTTTTATCAATATTTTCGCTGCGGTGGGATTCATATGCCCATCCTTAAATCCGGCGTAGGGTGGGCTTTGGGTCTGTCAGGAAATAAGTTGCGCAATTCTGAGCGTTGAGGCGCCCGTCTGGCAAGACGCGAGGAGGGCGCATACCGTGAGTATGCAACCGACGAGCAACGCAGCCGGACGGGATGGATCGGCGCTCAGAATGCTCAAGTTATTTTGTGACAGGCCCTTAGCGGCTCTGTGATTTGACATCTTCTTTGACAAGCAGGAAAGCCAGATATATAGCCCCGCAGGTAATTGCGGCGTCTGCCACATTGAAAGCCGGCCAGTGAAAACCGGACACATAAAAATCGAGGAAATCTATAACGTTACCCAAACGTGCCCGGTCGATGCTGTTTCCGATGGCCCCGCCCAGTATCAGCCCCAGGGCTACAGCGGGTCTTGATCCTTTTCTTATTAATTGTTTTAGAAAGTAAAAAATAAACCCGACGGCCAGCACATTCACGATCAACAAACCGTATCGCTTCCAGGCATGCCCCGTCCCTCCAAACAATCCGAAAGCCACCCCCGTATTCGTCACAAAGGTGAGGTTGAAAAAGCCCGGAATGATCGGAAGAGTCTCACGCGATTGAAAATAGCGCTGTATATAGACCTTTGACAACTGATCAATGGCAAAGACACAAGATGCTGCCGCCAGAAACAACAGAATAATTCTGTGATTACGAACTCCAAACAAGTCTTTCATATCACTACCGCAACCAAAAAAGATTCACCGCAGAGCACGCTAAAAATGCAGGATAGTAGCTCCGTTCTTCTGAATTCTGACTTCTGTCTCCTGACTTCTGAATCCTGAACCGGTCGCCACCATTGCGGGTCTATTCGAGACTCTCGATGAAGATACCGGATACCGGTAATGTCGGGTCTACTCAGTACTCAGCACTCAGCACTTTCTTCACGTTACAACCACGTTTCTGCATCGTTCACAGATAGTGGGATGATCGGCGAATTGACCCACGCTCTCAGACATCGTCCAGCAACGCTCACACTTCAGCCCCTTGGCCGGGTTCACCTCTATCCCCATCCGGATTGGCTCCTCGCTCCGATAAGCGCCGTCCGGACCAGGCAGTTCCTTCACTTCAAGCTGCGACACAATTAGAATAGTGCGCAGTTGTTCGGCATTGTCCCTTAAAAACTCATAATTCTCCGGCCCCACATATAACGTCACGGCAGCATTCAAGGCGTGGCCGATTACCTTGTCTTTGCGGACCAGTTCAAGCGCTTTTGTCGCCTCAGCCCTGACGGCAAGCAGTCTCTCCCATTTGCGGGCAAGCACGTCGTTCTCGAATTCCGCCGGCAGGGTCAAAAACGGCGCCAGGTGGACGCTCTCCGGGTAGCCGGCAGCCCTAGGCAAGTGCTCCCATATTTCCTCCGCAGTAAAGGACAGGACCGGCGCCATGAGCCGTACCAGTGTATCCAGAATGTAAAACACCGCCGTCTGGGCAGAGCGCCGTTCCCGAGATTCCCTGCCGCTCGTGTACAGTCTGTCTTTCAGCACATCAAAATAAAAGGCGCTGAGCTCAATGGTGCAGAACTGATACAGCGTATGATACACCCCGTGAAACTCGAACTTCTCGTAATCGGAGCGTATCTCGCGGTTGACTTCACTCAATCTGTGCAGGACATACCGGTCTATCTCCGGCATCTCACCATAGGCTATCATATCTCTTTCCGAGGAGAAATCATAAAGGTTTCCGAGGATATAACGTGCCGTATTCCTGATCTTGCGGTATGCCTCGGTTAGACGCTGAAGTATTTCGGGAGATATTCTTATGTCATCACGATAGTCCTCTGCCGATGCCCAGAGTCTCAGGATCTCCGCCCCGTTCTTCTTGATTATTTCCTCGGGGGCTATTACGTTGCCCAGCGACTTGGACATCTTCTTGCCCTCGCCGTCCACGACAAAACCATGCGTCAGAACGGAATCGTAAGGAGCCCGCTCCCTTGTCCCGACCGCGGCCAAAAGCGAACTCTGAAACCAGCCGCGATGCTGGTCGCTTCCTTCAAGATAGAGATCCGCAGGAAAAGAGAGATCTTCCCTGGCTTCGAGTACCGCGGCAAAACTGACTCCGGAATCGAACCACACGTCCAGGATGTCGGTTTCCTTTTCAAACTCAGCGCCCCCGCACTTGGGGCAGGATGCTCCTTCAGACATGAATGCCTTTGCTTCAAGCTCAAACCATCTATCGGCGCCGCCCTTGCGGAACTCTTCTATTACCCTTTCCATAATAGCTTCATTAAGGATGGTCTCACCACAGCCCTGGCAGTAAAAAACAGTTATGGGAACCCCCCAGGACCTCTGGCGCGAGATGCACCAGTCGGGACGGGTGGAAAGCATGCCGTAAATCCGCTCCCGGCCCCACTTCGGCACCCAGTTGACTTTGTCCACCCAGACAAGCGCCGCCCGGCGCAGGTCGTTCTTCTCCATGGAGATAAACCATTGCTCGGTCGCTCTAAAAATAACCGGCCCCTTGCAGCGCCAGCAGTGCGGATAACTGTGCTCTATCTTCTCACTCTTCACGAGCCGGCCTTTTTCTTCAAGCAACCCGATTATCTCCTTGTTCGCCTCGAAGACATTCTTGCCTGCAAAATACTCCACTTCCTGCGTAAACCTTCCTCTCTCGTCCACGGGTGAGTATATCTCCAGGCCGTATGCAAGACCGCTTTCGTAGTCCTCCCGGCCGTGCCCGGGGGCTGTATGGACACACCCCGTTCCGGCATCGAGAGTTACGTAGGGCGCCATTATGATCACAGAATCGCGATCATAAAAAGGATGACGGGCCTTCAGGCCTTCAAGAGTGCGGCCCGTGAAACGTTCCAGAATCCTGTATTCCGTATCCAGGGAAGAGACCAGGGAAAGGAGCCGTCCTTCCGCCAGGATCCATACTTCACCCTTAATTTCCACGGCCACGTAGTCAAAACCGGGATTCAGCGCTATCGCCAGGTTTGCCGGAAGGGTCCAGGGCGTCGTTGTCCATGCGATTATGTAAACAGGCATCTCTCTTGCCCCCGGGACAAGGTCTGACAGATCCGAGACCATCGGGAACCTGACGTATACGGACGGCGATTCTTCATCAGAGTATTCAACTTCGGCCTCAGCCAGCGCCGTCTTGCAGGACGGACACCAGTAGACCGGTTTTCTGCTCTTATATATGCTTTCTCTAAGGAAAAGCCTTCCGAATTCCTTTGCGATCGCCGCCTCATATTCATGGCTCATGGTCAAATAGGGATTGTTCCAAAAACCCAGTACGCCCAGCCGCTTAAATTCACTGCGCTGTATATCCACGAACTTTTCCGCATACCCGCGGCACTGTTTCCGGACCTCCAGTTTCGACATTTCTCTTCTCTTGGAACCAAGTTGCTTGTCCACCTGGTGCTCAATGGGCAGCCCGTGACAATCCCAGCCGGGTACATACGGGCAGTCAAATCCCGCCATTTGCCTCGATTTGAGGACTATGTCTTTCAAAATCTTATTGAAGGCCGTACCCATGTGAATGTTCCCGTTCGCATACGGAGGCCCGTCGTGAAGGATGTACCTGGCTCTCGTTTTCGATGCACTCCGAATTTTTTCGTAAAGCTGAGTCTCTTCCCATTTCTGGAGCATGGCAGGCTCGCGCTCCGTCAGATTGGCCTTCATTGCAAAATCAGTTCGAGGCAGATTTAGCGTTTCCCGATAGTCCATCAAAACCCTCCGAAATATGAATCAATTCTAAACGTTCACCGTTGTCCGTAAAAACTCTAAAAGCATTCCTTCGGTGAACGATCATTAGATGCTGGATGGTGGTTCCAGGTTCACGGTTCAAAGTTCACGGTTAAACTTGGAACGGTGAACGGTTACAATCAATTACATTTAACAAGAAAAACCGCTCCCCCGCAAGTATTCCCCGGGCATTTTCTCTGGAATTGTTGAGGCCCTTGGTAACCGTTCACCGCAGAGAACGCTGGGGGCGCAGAGAAAAGACAAGAAGCCAAGACAAGTCCGTTTTTACCTCTCCGCGCATTCTATAGACTTCCAGATAAAGCTTTTGGGAAGGCAGCAGGGAGGGGATAGTACCTGTTCGTACATCCCCGACCGATAACGCACCCAAAAGCTTTATCTGGAAGTCTATATTTCACGCCGTTGTCAATCTGCATGGAAATACTGGAGTACTGGAATGTTTGGTAACCGTTCACCGTTCACTGTTGACCGTTCACCGAAAAGACGTTCCTCGCGTTTTTCAGGTGATATTTGGCTCCTGGACTCTGGTTCCTGGTCTTCTTGCATCAGGGACTGGAGGCCGAAACGGAATACGCGATCACCGGTGACTCTTTGCCAAAAAGACGCTTTTCAGGTTCTTACGGTCAACGGTGAACGGATAACGGTGAACGATTACAATGTTTGAAGGTTGGTTCCAAAGGAAAGCGTCGCAAGACAACAAAATAAAAAAGCTCAGTTCAAAACTGAGCTTTTTTATGAATTGGTGGAGCTGATCGGGATCGAACCGACGACCTCTTGAATGCCATTCAAGCGCTCTCCCAACTGAGCTACAGCCCCCCCTACCGGCAGACGTGGACAGTTAACACGGAGAAAAGCTGTCTGTCAAGGGGTTTCCTGTGTTGAATATAGTCAGCCCGGACAATTCTGATCTCCATCATCGTATATTGATCAAGTGTGATGACATCCGAGATCTGCATTAATCAGTCCTCCAAGGCCCAGCTTGGGACCAACGGAAATCTTCATCGCCTTTCTCCTCTTTTTCCGAGTTTCTTATAATGATGCCCCTGTCGGCAACAATCCGATACTCATGTACTATAGAAAAGTTGGGGGGAAACAGTGGGCAAAACCCATAGGTAACACGAAAAGTTACAGATAATTCGAGGAAATAGGTGTTGACGACGCCTTTTTCAGTTTCTGCTTAACCTTTTCTTTACATATGCCGAGTAAGTATCATGAAAAGAGATATTGTTCTTCTTTCTCTGCAAGTTGCAGGAAGACATTAACTCAGCGGGGGGGCGCAAGAATGCTTTTCGGCGAATACTTACTTCAAAAGGGATTGGTAACAAAGGAACAGCTTCTCCAAGCCATCGAGCATCAGAAGAACTACTGGGCTCCCATAGGCAAGGTTGCCATCACGAAAAGACTGATCACAATAAAACAGGTATTTGAAATCCTCGACAAGCAGGTGGACAGCCCGAAGAAATTCGGCGAGATTGCCGTGGAGCTTGGTTATCTAACGCCTGACGACGTTGACAGGCTGCTCCTTATCCAGCGCGAAACAAATCCCCATGTGGGAGAAGTCCTGGTAGCGCTGAAATATCTTAATCAAGAAACCCTGATCAAAGAAGTCTTCAACTTCCTGAAGACAAAGGACGGCCCGCCGAACGTCCTTTCTGAAAAGATCGCATAGCCGGCGCCGCAGCCTGAGATTTCACCACGAAGAACACGAAGGGCACGAAGAAGTAATCCCTTTTTCGTGTCTTTTCTTTTCACCCGCGTTGGTACCCGCATGAGGTGGACGAACGAGGCTGGAGAGATCTCCATCTAGTTTCTCCTCATACCACCGGACCGGTTCAGGGCCGGGCGGGCGCCTCGCCGGTTTTTTAACTGCTGAAGTCTTGCACAGGCCTGCTCGAAACCCATGTCACAGGAATGCTTCAAATCCAGAAACGCCGCCCTCTTGTCTCTCAGACCCAAATATGCCAGAGAGCGTCCGAAGAAAAACTTCGGGTTTGCCGGATCGCAATCGATAGCCTGGTTGAATTCGTTCAGAGCGCCACTGAACTCTTTGCCGTGGAGCAGGATAAGCGCTTTGGCACCGTGTACCCGTGCGGAACGGGGGGCAATCCGGACGGCAATGTTGATGCTGTCCAACGCCTCCCTGGATCGTCCAAGGCGATCCAGTACCAGACTTTTGCCGACCAGTGCCCGGAGATTCTTCTTGTCGGACAGGATTGCTTTGTTGAAACTGATTAATGCCTTTTCCGGAGAATTGTTTACGATATCTTTGTTCGCCTCTTCGAGATATTCCAGAGACGCGGACGCCTGGAGGAGATTTCGCCGGCTCTCGTCAAGCTCAGCCTTCACTGCCGTTTTCTCCTCCTGCGTGCGGGTCTGGGCCTGCTTGTTCTTCAGACCCTCCACCTGCCGCTGAAGATCGGCTAACTGCTTCTTCAATTCGTTAGTCTCATCGATGCCCTCCTTGTTCTCTCGAAGGGAAGCTATCTTCTTTTCCATGCCTGAGGTGTCGATGGCGGCCTTTATGCAAATAGTGACCACCATATTTTCGTCTTTCACCTCCCATTTTTCATCCAGAACCTGCACCGATATGATGCCTGCGGCAAGAGAAGAGATCTCGTCTTTGGTGAGTTGAAAGTTCTTTACTTCAGAATCGGATTCCAGATAAGTCCCGCACTCCTCAAGGGCCATGCGTTTTGCCTCCAGAAGAGCCATCCGCTTGGCATCCTGTTTGGAATCGGAATCTCCCATGGCATATCGTCCTGCCGCCTGTACTTCTCTGGGAGCTCCAAAGACTTGAAGCGGGCGGAAAGTGAAAACACAAATCAGAACGAAAAAAAGCAGCCTGAAAAGATGGTCCCTTTGATTCGCAGTCATTGATTTACTCCTTCTGGCTCCTGACTTCTGGCTTCTGACTTCCAGTTTTCAGAATCTTCTGGGCAACGGAAGCGGCATAAACTGCACGCGTCCCTGCTCAAGAAAATACTCGTCCGTCATCCCGGCAACAAAATCACGGACAATCTCAGCGGGTTCGGAGCTCAGATACGAAGGATCCATCCCTTCAAGAAAGTCCTCATAAATGAAGGAGTCCCTGTTTTCTTTAAGGATATCCTCCAGATACGTCCCAAACAAATCATTGTAAAGCCGCCTGACTTTGACGGATTGAGTCTTTATGGCCGGATTCAGGTATATCCGCGCGAGATTAAACGCCTTCAACTCCTGCAGGATATCTGCTGTTTCCGGGCTGAAGGCCACGAAGTCCCCGCCTGAGCTTGCCATGAGGATATCTTCCACAAGGTTATAGATGATCGTACCGTTCGTTTCTCCGAGTCTTTTTCTGCACCTTTCCGGTATTTCTTCACGCCTGATCAGGTTGAGTCGAATCGCATCTTCTATGTCGCGCCCGATATAACTCACGGTATCTACTATTCGTACGACGCAGCCCTCAAGAGACATCGGGATGAGCTCCGTGCCGCGATCCCTGTTTTTCGTTTCGATCTCCCGGTCCAGGACGCTGAAATCCTTTCCTCTCTGCGGGGAGAGATTGACGCTGTGGACCTCTCCGTCATGACACAGAATTCCGTCCAGGACCTGCAACGACAAATTCCAGCCCCGTCCCTTTCGCTCTATCTTTTCCAGGAAGCGAACACTCTGTATGTTATGCTGAAATGTCCCGATGCCGCGGCTCGCGCATATTTCAGAGAGATAGCTTTCGCCGTCATGTCCGAAAGGCGGGTGCCCTATGTCGTGGCCAAGGGATATGGCTTCTATGAGGTCCTCGTTCAGTCCCAGATAACGCCCGATTGTCCGGCCTATTTTGGACACGAACTGGACATGAAGAACGCGGTGGGTAATGTGATCGTTGGGAATCAGGGAGAAGACCTGAGTCTTATCAATATAACGAGAATAAGCCTGCGAATGGAGGATGCGGTCGGCATCAACGGAAAACTCCTGCCTGTGGCCCTGTCTCAGCCGATCCTCAGGCCTGCGCCGGACAGCCTCCGTGCTGAGGGTGGCATGTGGCGAAAAAAATTGCCGTTCCCGACTGTTCAGCGATTCCTTAAGCCTGATAAGCTCATCCGGCATACCGTTCTCATCTGCCCCGTACTACTAACAGTGTGTTGTTTAAGACTCCGTCGAATTTTTTTCACCACCCGCTCCCTGCGGTCGCTGAAGAACACGAAGATCACGAAGATTATGCTCTCCTGAAATCAGGTTTCTTCGTGCCCTTCGTGTGCTTCGTGGTGAATCTCTGCGCACGATCCACGTTTCACATCATTTACCAGAAAACGATGCCACCGTGAACTGTTATTTTATTGGTTATTGGTGGAAACCGGAAAAAAAAGGAAGGATATTCGGGTCAGATCTTGTTCGGCTTGCCTTCGGAAAAGACGAAGAATCTCTTTGCCGCTACAAACGTATTCTGGAAATACGCCTTTTCCAGGGAACTGATCGTCACGCCCCCATCTGCGCGAGCGGCATGGATCATCTTTCCATCGCCTATGTAAATGCCCGTATGACCGATCTGCCTCGAACTCGGAGAGAGTTTGAAAAACAGGACGTCGCCGATCTTCAGCTTTGACTTGTCATACTTGCTCGTAATAAGCATGCCCAACTTTGCCTGCTCACGGCTGGAACGCGGCAGACTGATTGCAAACTTGCTGAAAACCTCTCTTACGAACGCGGAGCAATCGATCCCCTTTAAGACGGATGTACCCCCGAATTTATAGGGTACTCCCACGAGCTGCTTTACCGTGCCCACAAGCAGATTCGTGAAAAAAGCATAATAGCCTTCTTCTTGATCCTTGTGCTGAGAAAGATCGGGATTTGTCGCTTTCAACGCCGTAGGTTCCGGAGGCGCGGACTCCGGTTTTGACTTCGAATCAGAGGCAACCGGTTCCTTGGGGGCGACTTTGTCGCCGGGGTCTTCCCGGTATCCCTTTCGTGCAGTATTATCAATGGGTTCCAGAAGATACTTCCTGTTGTCGAGCGGGACTATCTTCATGAGCGGATTGCCGTCGGGGACTACAACAGCCTTTTGAGCGGTAATGGATTCGACTTGATGCCGTTTTCGGGCGATCCTCTTGATCCTCTTGATCCTCTTTGCCTTGCTCCGCGCGATTCTGCATTTGCTCTTTTTCTTGAGAGCTGCTTTTCGTTCCAACCTGGTCGTCTTTTTCTTTTTCGACCTTGCGGCACAGACATCGGATGTAAAGAAAGAAAGGGAGAAGATAATGGCGAATAGGAGGGCCATAACTCGCAGAAATACAGGCCTGGGGTTTTCCCCGTCCGTGTTTGCGAGCCACGGAAAATGCATTTTTCCTCCAAGTGAGTGATTTTTTGATAACTAAGCTGTTTTATCGGGGATGCAGTGAAAATACTTTAATCAATGGGAAGTTTGTGTCCGTATATTCCATCCGCCAAGAATAGTCAAGTGAAAAACGCCCACTTACAATTTTGTAAACGATAGGTACAGGATATTACATAAATGGAAGCCAGTCAATGACTAAGGGACTTCGACGGCGCGCACAGCCGGAGAATCCGCCCTGTTCTCCGGCGGCATAGAAGTTGCGTGGTAGGGGAAAATGGGATAAGAGGATTCCAGGAGTCTGTCGGACTTAGGAGATCGTCCTTCTGAGTCCTGGATTCTGACTTCTCCGCATTGGGAACTTCAAACACATTGGAACACTGTCATAAAAAACAGGGAGGACGCCGTGAAAAAAATAGAAGCCATCATCAAACCGTTCAAGGTCGACGAGGTGAAGGATGCCCTCAGTCAGCTCGGCATAAAAGGCATGACCATTTCCGAGGTCAAGGGTTTCGGACGCCAGAGAGGGCATAAGGAGGTCTATCGCGGGGCGGAGTACGTAGTGGATTTTGTCCCCAAGATGAAAATAGAAATCGTGCTTGATGACGAGATGGTCAATACGGCCGTTGAGACTATAGTCAAAACTGCCAAAACCGGAAAAATCGGAGACGGGAAGATCTTCGTGTACAGTATTGACGAGGTAATAAGGATCAGGACCGGGGAGACGGGAAAGGATGCCGTATAGCTGTGTTCCGGGTTCCAGGTTCACGGTTCACGGTTCAACCGTAAACTTGGAACTGTGAACCTTGAACCTGGAACCTGGAACCTGGAACCGAACTTCTTGTGCCTTTGTGGTTTCTATGGAGAAATCCCTTACAGAGCATATCCAGCATTTTAAGGATCGGCGCGAGCTCATACGGAAAGCGGGGACCCTCGGGCGGGAGTCTATTCATGAACTCTCCGTGATAACCGATGTGTTTCTTGTTTCCGTCTTCTCCCAGGCCGAAAGAAAGTGGCACAAGAGCGGCAAGGGAACGCCTCGTTCCGTAGCAATGGTTCCGACCGGCGGTTATGGCCGGAGCGAGCTTTGTTTCCATTCCGATATAGATCTGATGATCCTTTACGGCAGCGGGACAGATCCGGTCGCAGAATTCATATCGGAACAGATCTTTTATCCGCTATGGGATTCAGGCATCCAGATAGGCCACTGCATAAGGACCGTTGACGATTGTGTCGAGGTTGCCAGGGAAAACCTCTCCACCCAGACATCTTTTCTCGATGCCCGATGTCTGGCGGGCAACCGGGAGCTTTTCAAAAAGTTCCAGAAGGCATTCACCGGAAACATTATTAATGACAGAAGACGAGGTTTTCTGGACAGCCTCGTTGAGGAGGACCAGAAGCGTTATCGCATATATGGAGAAGCCGCCTTCCTGCTCGAACCCAACGTGAAGGAAGGCAAGGGCGGACTTAGAGACTATCACAGCATTGTCTGGGCGGCAAAGGCCCTCTTCAACCTGCAGAATCTGGAGGCGCTGGAAAGCGCTGCCGTTCTATCCCAAAAGGAACGGGCATGGCTCGAAGAGTCCCTGGAATTCTTCTGGAATGTCAGAAGTCGGCTTCATATCCTCAGTAAGAGGAAAAACGATCGGCTTTTCTTTGAGTACCAGGAGGATGTGGCCAAGGCTATCGGGTTCAAGCCAGGCCCTGATTCGCTCGATGTTGAGGAATTCATGAAGGCATTCTATTCACATGCCTCCAGGATTGAGTACCTGTCATCGCTGTTCTTCGAGCGGGTTTTCCACACCTTAAGAATAAAACCGGCGTCAGGAACGGTTCAGCCGCACGATCTGATCATCGAAAAGGACATCTCCATTTACAAAGGCGAGATAAAGGTGGAAAAACCGGAAATCTTTGCCGGAAAGCCTTATCTCCTGATGAAGCTCTTTGAATATGCCGCGAAATACGAAGTTCAGCTCCATCCCAAAACGTGCCAGGCCATTATGGACAACCTGGATTTAGTCGATGACACGTTCCGGTCTTCCAGGAAGGTCGCGAGGTCCATGATGAAGCTCATGAGCTTGGGGGCGAAGGCGTTCGGTCCCTTGGAACTTATGTTGAAGACGGGTCTACTCTCCCGGTATATACCGGAATTCTCAAACATTGTCTGCCAGGTACAGCACGATTCATATCATTTATATACGGTCGATAAGCATTCGCTTCTGACCTTCCTCGAGTTGGGTCTTCTACGGGATCGCAATGCCGGTCCTTTTACAACATCAGGCGAGCCGGAATACCTATTCCTTACGGCCCTGCTGCACGATATCGGCAAGGGATTCGGGCGTAATCACGCTGAAAAGGGGGCTGATCTGATAAGAACCATTTGCCGGAGGATGGGTATCAGGGAGAGCGTTGCCGACGAAATGTCATTCCTGATCCGGCATCATCTGT
>JAZDGK010000220.1:0-2802 GCA_043806955.1 Pseudomonadota bacterium
AGGCCCTCGGGCGTCTCAATTTGCATTCCCGCGTCAAAAACCACTATCTGGGACCTAAGAAAATGGAATTGACGGTCCCTGTCGGACCACGGAATTCTCCCTATTTCCTCCAGCCGTTCCTCTATAACCTCTAACATTTCCTGGCGCAGTGATTCGAGATCCTCGAAATCAGTGGGATCAATGACCGCCAGCCGCTCGGCAAGAGGATCATCATGAAGCGCGTAATGGCACCAGACGGCAAAATCGTTGTTGTACTGCGGGTCGTCAAATCTGGGCCTTAGCAGGGCTCCCCAGAAATGATAGTAAATGCTGCCCGGATGAATCTGAGACAGGTGGTCTCGAAGCTCCCTGAGATTCTGAGCCCGCCTCCCTGTAGCAATACCCACTAAGGCGCAGTCTTTTACTATAAAAGGGCCAACTTGGCTGTTATCCTCTGACATTTCTCCTCCTGCAAAAATTCCCTAACCGGTTCGGCAGGTTAGTCCATTTGACGGGCAAATCCCCTGCGGCCCACATGGTCAAGAATCACCCGTAAATAGGCCCACCGGGAAGTCTTTCAGAGCTTGTCCGACTGACAAGTAATTGTGCGACGCAATAACTTCGCCTGTGAACACATTGGTTAACGAGCGGGGACAGCGCTCCGGAAAAATCACTCTGGTGTCCTGCCAGACAGCCTCCCCCATGGGAAAATCACCATCACTCACCAGAGAGCAGAAAAATCTCGGGGCCAGTGTCACCGCCCAATTGCCGGCATGGTTTAGTGCAAATGCGATCACGTTACGCGCGAAACGCCCGGAAACCTTCAGTGGAAGATAGGTCCCCTCTTGAAAAGTTTCCAGGGCCCTATTCCTTGCTTGAAGCCCCTGATACACGACAAGCAGTTTGATCTTTCCGCTCTCGACATCAGCAAGCAGCTCGTCTATCAATTTCAGCGGGTCTTTCGTCTCGCCAATCGCTACCTGATCCAGCAGAGCGGCTCTTCTTTCGAAATCCACGGGCCTGCGATTATCAGGATCAACCAGATTCAAATCCCACAGCTCCGTCCCCTGATAAAAGTCCGGCACACCGGGAGCAGTAATTTTTATCAGCGTTTGTGAAAGCGAGTTCAGCACTCCGTAATGGGATATTTTTTTTTGGAATGGCAGAAAATCATTCAAGAATGCATTATCGTCGGAAGGATCCAGAATCCCATCCAGGAAGAAAAGGTACGCCTCTTCATAAGCTGTATCCGGTTTGATCCATTCGGTGTGGACTTTGGCTTCTCTGACTGCTTTGATCATGTATTCCTTTATTCTTGGTACAAATTCGGCGTACTCGGCTTGCGAAAAGGGAAAAGCCCCCAACAAAGTCTGGTAGAGGAAGTATTCATCGTTCTTGTCGGGGACGTATTTGTCCCTGATCCGCTTTTTCTTCCCCTTGTTTATCCGGCTCCAATTCCTGAGATTCCTTTCCCATTCCAGAGGGATCTCGGACAGGACATTGATCCTGGCCCTCACGTCTTCCCCGCGCTTTGTGTCGTGCGTGGAGGTGGCGTTCAAAGAAGTGGGCCAATTGTCCCGCCTTCTCCTAATGAAGCGGTGGAACTTTTGAGCCGAGCAACCGAAGACATCCGGTCTGCTGCCGACTTCATTTAGTGAGATCAGCCTGTTGTACACATAGAGCGTAGTGTCTTCGAATCCTTTTGCCATGAGCGGCCCGGTGAATTGTTGAAACCTCATGGCAAATTGCAGCCATTCCCGCTTCCCCTCTTCGTCCAGGTACGGAGGGAACTGTAACAACAGGAAGCGTTTGATAAATCTGAATTCATGTGCCAGCGCGGGATTACTCTCCGTTGCCTTTTCCACAGCCTCCTCGATGTACCTCCGGTCACTTTCACTAAGACCCTGGTGATCCACATATGTTCGGTACACCGGGAATTCAGCCAAAACCTCCGTAATAGATCTTCGGAGACCATACATTGTTATGTCCCGGCCGTGTCGGTCCCGGCTGGAGATGCTGCGCACCAATTGCGCCAGATTGTTAACGTCTCCTGCCATATGTTCCACGATAATGAGCTTTTTCTTCTCGCGGACCAGGTCTTGAAACCTGCCCCGGAGTCCGGTAAAGTCCGCGTATGCTCTCTGAAACGTCCTTCCGTTTCTGCGATCGCAGAACAACCCATTGACATAGTTAATGAAATCATAACCAGTTGTGCCTTGTGCCGGCCAAGTATCTCGAAGATCCTCGTCAAGATTCAAGATCTTCTCGACAATCAGATAAGTTTCCGGGGCTTTTTCCCGTATCCGCTGCAAGTACCCTGTGGGGTCGTAAAGGCCGTCCACATGGTCGATCCTCAAACCTGAAACGGCTCCTGTGCCAATCAGCTCGAATACGAGTTTATGGGTACGGTCAAATACAGCTCCGTCATCAACTCTCAGTGATATCAATCCATTAATATTAAAAAACCTGCGGTAGTTTATCTCCTTGGTTGCAACCTTCCAGTACGACAACTTAAACAACTGCGAAATAAGCAGATCATCCAAAAAAGTGAAGCTCTCGGGCTTGCCGGCCCGTCCGTTGAGAATTCGCACATTTCTGTTCATCAACGTCTTGAAATCCGGGTTACTCGAATACTCGTCCCACAGCAGCCGCTTGATGAACTGTATCGTGATGTTGCGATCCGCAGTCTCTTCCCTGGACGAGAGAGTTTTCAATACATAAAGTGCTCCGAGCAGCCTTACAAAGTCCGGATGATCTTCGCCCAATATGCCCTTGAGAGGCGCCAGCAGACGAGAAAAGACGCTGTGGTAGGACTCAATCCTT
>JAZDGK010000221.1:0-21070 GCA_043806955.1 Pseudomonadota bacterium
GAAACTCAAAATCCGAAATCCGAAACAAATTCGAATGACCCAAAAACGGAAAATTCAAAACGCTAGAAAACAAGACAGCACCGCGTTAATGAAATGAAAGTCTTGCCGGATAATGCGCGAATATTTTCCCTTAGTGACTAAACGAAAAACACGGAGGGGGTTCAAGCCATTCTCCGCGTCACCCTGTTTCACCCTTACGGCGTCTTTCTTCACGCGCGCCGATAGGATTTCTCTTCGCCTTTAATAAGTCTTCTTACGTTGCCCCGGTGTTTAATCCAGACGAGAACTGCGATGACCGTGGCGAGCGCCGTATACGGTTTCGGACAGCCCGAAACCCACATCAAAACCGGTACGGCTGTTGCTGCCGAGAGAGACCCTACAGAAACATATCCGGAGACAAGAACCGCCAGAAGAAATACGGGAACAGCCGCAAGCGCGACCCAGGGCGTGAGAACCAAAAACCCCCCTAGTGCGGTGGCTACTCCCTTGCCCCCCTTGAATTTCAAATAGGCAGGGAATATATGGCCCAAAAAAGAAGCCAGGCCGATTTCGGCGAGAAAGGTCTCCCTTCCTCTCGCGCCTTCAAGGATGTTCATTGCAATCACGAGCGGGACAACAGCTTTTCCCACGTCGCAACAGAGGGTAAGCACGCCCCACTTCTTGCCTAAGACTCGGCCGACATTGGTCGCCCCTATGTTACCGCTGCCCGATCTCCGAATATCCGTCCCGGCGAACCTTCGGCCGATAAGAAGGCCAAAAGGAATGGAGCCGAAAGCATAGGCCAATAGTGCCAAAAAGAGGATTAGAGGTGATGTGGCGGTGAGCGAGCCCATCTTATTTCCCGTCCTCTTCCTTATCGCTTTCCCTGTTCCACACGGGGTCCTGCCCAAAGCGATTCATCCACCAGTCATCCTCATTCAATTCTTCCGGGGGCTCAAGGCAGTACCGATAGTCGTGGCAGTAGTCGAGTAAAATCCGATACGCCTCGTTTATCTCCTGCATTCTCTTGTTATTTTTCTCCGACCGCTCCTCTCCCTGTTTGTCCGGATGCCAGAGGCGGCAGTTATGCCTGTAGGCCCTCTTAATCTCAGCCAGAGTTGCAAGAGAAGGCAGGCCCAAGGTATGGCGAGCCCGAATTACATCTTTCCTGCTTAGCTGTTTGTGCTGCACGCAGTTGAGTCTTTCGCGGTTATTTGGTCGACGATCTTATTGAACGCGGCCGTGGCAGCTTCGGACCCCGGACGCGTCCCAAGCATGAACGGTTTCCCTTCGTCGCTCGCGTGGACTACCTCGGGATCAAGGGGAATGCTCCCTAGAAATGGAACCTGCATTTCCCTTGCAAGGCTGCCTCCGCCACCTTTCTTAAACAACGGTATTTCTTTTTGACAATGGGGGCAGACCAGTCCGCTCATGTTTTCTATCAGGCCGAGAATAGACATTTCAGCCTTGCCACAAAACCGAATGGATTTCCGGACATCGGAGAGAGAAACTTCCTGCGGGGTAGTAACAATAAGAGCCCTAGCATCTTTGATTGTCTGGGCGATGGTCAAAGGCTCGTCGCCTGTGCCTGGAGGGGAATCTATAATAAGGTAATCGAGTTCCCCCCAGCGGACGTCTGCGAGAAAGGTCTTTATGGCCTTGTATTTTAGCGGCCCCCGCCATATTATCGCTTGATCCTTATCGGCCATCAGATACTCAATCGACATAAACTTGAGAGTATCCGAATAGCGGACCGCATCTGCTGTACCCTGGTTTTCCCCTGGGGACTGGTCTCTCATTCCCAGAAGCAAGGCTATGTCCGGTCCGTGGAGATCGATATCGAGGAGGCCCACCTGGCATCCCCTCTGTGAGAGCACGAGCGCAATGTTGGTAGATATCGTGCTCTTGCCGACCCCCCCTTTGCCGCTCATGACCAGAATTTTGTGTCTTATTTTGGCCAGCGATTCTTCAATCATCAAATCCTGAATCGCCTGGACAGGGTTGTGTCGGCCAGCCGGACAACCGGTACCCGCGCCGGTGCTCATAATCTTCACCTCTTGTCGAAACTTTCCGAATAAAACGTAAACGGTGCACTTCTTCTTGTCAAACAAAATGTGACTGGTGAGACGCAAGAAGTCTTTGATTCTATAGTCCGGAGTCACGCACGGGCATGGATCGATGTGAACCTGTTCCCCTTGGCGAATGAAATGAAAACTCACGGATACTTCGACCGTCCCCCACTTTCCGCAGTAGATCGCCACAAGTCCGACGGGCTCCTGGAGAAGCATGCAAGCGGGTCAGCAGAGTGAAACTCTGCAAAGTGGTGTTTCGAGTCAGGTCAAGCGCTGCATTTGAAGATCCAAAAAGAATTGACTAAGGTAGAATAAAAGGCTAGATAGTTTCGATCTGGAACTGCCGTTTCCAGATTCCGGCTTTCAGCGATGATCTCTTAGCCATCAACAAAAAACATCTGTCCTGAGACAGGGAGAGCGTAATAGAATCTATGCGAAAAGAAGAAAACAAAGGAATAACTCTCGGGATAATCGGTGGGAGTGGGATTTATGAACTTGATGGATTGACGAACACCTCCCGGCGTAGAATGGAGTCGGCATTCGGCGAGCCTTCAGACGAGGTTTTTTTCGGTGAAATGGATGGAAAGAGACTTGCCTTCCTGCCGCGTCACGGGAGGGGGCACCGTATACCTCCCTCGGAAGTAAATTATCGTGCCAATATAGATGCACTAAAACGGGCGGGAGCGCGGCAGATCCTTTCTTTGAGCGCTGTCGGTTCACTTCGGGAGGATCTTTCGCCGGGAACGTTTATTATAGTGGATCAGTTCATCGACCGCACTTTTCTCCGAACGAAGAGTTTTTTCGAGAAAGGTATGGTGGCGCATGTTTCTATGGCGCATCCTGTTTGCTGGCGGCTCTGTGGGCTTATCGAAGCATCAGCCCGGGATATCGGGATTCCGGTCGTGCGGGGGGGCACTTATCTGGTAATGGAAGGGCCGCAGTTTTCCACCCTTGCCGAGTCCCACTGGTACAGGTCTTTGGGCTGCGACGTAATAGGGATGACAAATATGCCTGAAGCAAAGCTTGCGCGGGAGGCTGAAATCTGCTATGCAACGGTTGGCATGGTCACGGACTATGATTGCTGGCACCCTGACCACGATAATGTGACCGTCGAGGCGGTGATCAGAGTCCTTCAGGAAAATGCGGATAGAGCCCGGCAATTGGTTAAGAAGGTTGTTGCGAACCTTGATGAATCCAAGGAACCCTGTTCCCACGGATGTGAGACGGCATTGGAACACGCTGTGATTACCGCCCCGGAATCGCGAGACCCCGAAATGATAGAGCGGCTTCAAGCCATTGCCGGGCGAGTTTTGCAACGCGGGAGGTAGTCCGTAACCCGCCTGCCAACGACTGCCGTTTACCCATAGAGTAGCGCCAAGCAATAGTTGAAAGCTGCTGCGTGCCCTATGCTGGTGAATTAATGATTTAACTTCCTCTTCGCCATCCTGGGGGAGAGGATTGAGGTCAATACTGTTGAGTTAAGCCGGGGCTGGAAAACATTAAGTGTGGCACAGCCGCCCTCGGCCGCGCGACATGCATCTCACTATGAGGAACTGGGATTTGGACTGAGATTTCCTTAATTCAACAGTATTGAGGATCGAGGTGAGGGGGAAGCCGATTTGAGATTCAGGATCAAGCAAATCCCGTCTGGACGGACCTATGGGTAAAGGGCAGTGCTAGGAGCCTGTCGGACTTAGGGATGATCTATTGCGGAAGTGGGGGGGGAACGGCCCAAATATCTCCGAGGTTTCGTTGCATAGCAACACTATGCGCCTCACGTGAATATTTGGCATCGTCCCTCCAGCTCCTCGTGACGGTTCCCTGTGCCTGTGGGGACACGCAGACAGGCAGGTCCGACAGACTCCTGGAGTCAAGATGGAGAAAAAGAATCATGCTTTTGGGTTATGGACGGCGGATCTCCCGGATCAAACTTTTTGTGATGCGAGTCCCAAGGCGATGATTTCTTGAATAGAACCGCAGGTGAATGGCCGGCCCTTTTCAGGATTTCCCCATTCGCGGAACGAAACTTCGACACACAGCACTCTATTCCGGTTTCGCCCGGGGCGGGCCGTGTCCTCTATGGTTCAGGTATTTGAAAAATCGCTCGCTTTTGGGAGGCCATCATGAAGCCGATCAAGTCGCTGATCCGTACGATCCCGCACTATCCTAAGAAGGGCGTAATGTTTCGCGATATTACGACCCTTCTGAAAGACCCCGTAGGCTTTCGGGTAACCATAAACGAGCTGGTTAAGCGTTATTCCGGGGCTAAGATCGACAAGGTGGCGGGGATTGAATCGCGGGGGTTCATAATAGGGGCCGCCATGGCTTATCAGCTTGGCCTGGGGTTCATCCCGATTCGTAAGAAAGGCAAGCTTCCGTCTGAGACTGTCGGGCACGACTACGAGCTGGAATATGGGAGCGACCGCATAGAGATGCATGTCGATGCGATCGCAGAAGGAGAGAGAATACTCCTTGTCGATGATCTTATTGCAACGGGCGGCACGGCTGAGGCAGCCACGAGTCTGATCGGTAAGGTCGGGGGAAAGATTGTCGAATGCTGCTTCGTGATAGACCTGCCTGCAATCGGCGGGCGGACGAGGCTGGAAAGCCTGGGACATAAAGTCTTCTCGCTTTGCGCATTCCCCGGGGACTGAATGCGCTTCCAGCAAGGCGCAAGCAAGGTTTTCACCACGAAGGACACGAAGAAATACTATTGTCAAGAGAGAAATAAGTCCCTTCGCGACCTTTTCGCCTTGGGGATCTGAGGGACGCGGACATAGATAATTATCCCATCTTGCTTGTCTTTTGATCCGGCTTCCGTGTGGCATCAAGGGTCACATATCCCGATATGCGCCCCTTGATGCGCCTTGAATCCGAACCAAAATCCGGCGCAATAAGTGGGACGCTTATTTATGTCCACGTCCCTGAGGCATGGCGGATGGGGAGCGAGTGGTGAATATGGTGTATTTGGGGAGCGGTAAATCTATTTCTATATAATAGCTGTTTCTTATGGAGGTAATGAGGTGACCCTAAACGAAACGACAATTACTAAGGCCATTCTGACGAGGTATATTGACAAGCTCATTTCCTGCCTGGAGTTGGACGTAGCCATTGTGGGGGCGGGGCCTTCCGGCATGGTAGCAGCTTACCATCTGGCCAAGGCAGGCAGGAAAGTGGCCATATTCGAACGGAAACTCAGCATCGGCGGTGGGATGTGGGGCGGTGGCATGCTCTTTAACGAGATCGTCGTACAGGAAGCGGGGAAGCGTATTCTGGACGAACTCGGCATAAGGACAGAGTGTTATGAGGATGGGTATCATACAGCCGACGCAGTAGAGGCTGTGACGACCCTGTGTTCCAGAGCATGTCAGGCCGGTGCCCGCGTTTTCAACTGCATTACTGTTGAAGACGTACTGGTTCGCGAAAACAGGGTGTCCGGGCTGGTAATCAACTGGACGGCCGTTGATATGGCCGGGCTGCACGTAGATCCTTTGGCCGTTCGTACTTCGTATGTAGTCGACGCGACCGGGCACGCCACAGAGGTTATGAAAGTAGTGGAACGGAAAGTCGGTGCAACTTTGTTTACGGAAACCGGCCGAGTCATAGGCGAAAAATCCATGTGGGCGGAAGTGGCGGAACAGCACACCCTGGATAATACGAAAGAGGCTTTTCCAGGGATATTTGTGGCCGGGATGGCTGCAAATGCGACATTCGGCTCATATCGCATGGGCCCGATATTCGGCGGTATGCTGCTTTCAGGAGAAAAGGTGGCAACTCTGATAAACGAGCGACTATCGTCAGCGTCCTGAGACTGCTCCTTGTCCATAAGTCCGTCTATAATGGGAACCGTTGATCCTAACCCAAATCCGCCGCCAAATTTGACTCAGTTTGAGAAAATGCCCGATTTGTGACGGTGGATTGACCACAGACGATGGACGATAGACCACGAAAACACATCGTCAATGGTCCGTGGTCAATCCACCGCCCCGAGTGCCCGATTTGACTGTATCTGACTGAACGGTTTCGAAAACCAAAGACATGTCGGCGGTGGATTTGGGTTAAACGGCCGGGTTGACTTCTCCTCGCTCCTGTCCGCGGCAATGCCGTTGGAATGAGAGTCGAGGAAGTGAAATCCTCGGCCGCTACACCCCCCGCCCCGCCTCCGGCGAGCCGTCCTTTTTTAGAGGGCAATTAGAAGGGGGCCATCGAAGATGGACGCTTTAGTCCCCGCTTGAGATGGGTGGATTCGCCGCAAGGCGAAGACCGGCTGTGTCGGGGCTTGACAAGGATCGTCAGGCGCGTCCCCGTCCCCTCAGCGCCAACTTCAACAGTATTATCCACTACCCCGAGTCGGCATCTTATGATCCGATACGAATTTGATCACGTGCATCAAGCGCCTTTTGGTTTTCCGGGCGAGGCGGATCGTCAGGGAAGAGTAATTTCTTCCTTTTGAACCACGCAGGTCTTGATAGTATCGATCGCATCCCTCATTGCCGAGAATACGTTTTCGCGGAAATCTCCGGCCATGACCAGGATCATAAGATCCTCGCCTACATGGAGTTCTCCCTCGTATAGTTCAGCCAGGAAGTCGATTATTCCCGGCCTGGCCTTGATTTCGCCGATAACTTCGGCCAGTCTCAATTTATCGACATTCACCCTTACCGCGGAAACCTCTTGTCCGGCACGGGATGTGGACCGCACTATACCGTTGTGACAGAGGATCATGCCCGCCCGCGCGATCTCAGGGTGATTTCTAATGTCTTCCAGCAGTTTTGCAGCACTAAGGTGGTTGATAGAACCTCCCCCGCCGATGGGACACGGTGAGCGTAAGAGTGTGATGCGGTGAACGCTCTTCCCCGGGTCTTCGCTTCAGCGTGCCCTGGGAGTCTGTCGGACTCAGGATGATCTACTGCGGCAAGTGGAGGGAACGGCCCAAATATCCCGGAAGTTTCGTTAGATGGAGAGACCATGCGCCTCAAATTCGTGAATATTTGGTCTCGTTCGTCCACTCCCGCGTGACGATCCCCCAAGTTCGACAGACTCCCATCGGTTGCGGAATACTGATTGAAAAAGAAAACGGCTTTGCCTATAATACCGTGAATTTATCCGACGGGAGAGAAAAATGTACTGGCCGGATATCACGATTACGGGAACGCTGGCCTTCTTCACAATAAAGAGCGCGATACGCGGGTTCGTGCGCGAGATTTCGTCATTACTCGCTCTTGCTGCGGGTTTTCTTGCTGCGAGTGCGTACTACAGCAGTCTTAGCCAGAAGTGTTCGAGCCTGTCGGCGAACGACAGCATTCGTAATATATTCAGTTTCTTACTGATATTCTTTCTGATTTATTTTGCGTGTATCCTACTCGGCCTGGTGGGCAAGAAAGTAATGAAAGTTTCCCTGCTGGGATGGTTTGATCACCTGGCGGGAGGGGTACTGGGACTGGTGAAGGGACTCTATATAATATGTATGGTTCTCATCATTCTTGTCAGCTTTTTTCCGAATAAGATAAGTTTCCTGGCGACTTCCAAGGCATGGGAATACCTTGATGCCCCGATGAGAGCTGTACTCTTGTTGGTTCCCAAGGCCCTGAAGACAAGCTTTGTTGCACAGGAAAAAAGCCTGCCGGGGTTCTCTCTTCTTCGCAAAGATGCTGTTGGAACCCAGAGCACCGACTCTCGGAAGCCGGCAATTCCCGTGAAGAAGAAATAAAAAAAGAAAGCGGACCGGTTGCGCTGCCGGACTCCGGGGGGGGAGCGTCGGAGAAGGATTTGTATGCGTGATAACGAGAGGGCAAAGCAGAGCTTCATAAAACTGTTGGAGATTATGGACCGGCTCCGGTCTCCTGACGGGTGTCCCTGGGACAGGGACCAGTCGGCGCAGACCATGAAGAACTACTTGGTTGAGGAGGCCTATGAAGTAACGGAAGCAATCGAAGAGAATAATCCTTTACACGCCTGTGAAGAATTGGGAGACTTGCTTTTTTTAATCGTATTCATGGCCCGTTTGTATGAAGAAGAGAAGGTGTTTGATATCAACGGGGTGATGGAAAGCATTACCGCCAAGATGATTCGCAGGCATCCGCATGTTTTCGGGTCGGCAAAAGTCGATAACTCCGATCAGGTCAGAGAGAACTGGCACAGAATAAAGCAGGGGGAAGCGAAAGAGGACGGAGAGAAGCCCTCGTTTTTTGTTTCCGTCACCAGGAAACTCCCCGCGCTTCTTCGGGCGCACCGCGTCAACAGTAGAGCCTCCGATGTCGGGTTTGACTGGCCGGGCGCCGAGGGGGTCTGGGAGAAACTGGAAGAGGAGCTTTCCGAGCTCAAAGAGGCCTTTCAGACGAATGACCCGGAACGGATGCGTAACGAAATAGGCGATGTGCTCTTCACAATAGCCAATCTCGGCCGCCACTTGCATATCAATGCCGAAGACGCCCTGCAGGAGGCAATAGGTAAGTTCATCAAACGCTTCGATGGAATGCGGTCTGTCCTGGAAGAGAAAGGCCGTCCTCTGGAGGGATTCTCACTCGATGAAATGGATGGAGTCTGGAACGAAATAAAAAAGAGTGGGGACGCTTAAGGGACGCGGCCAAAAGTAATTGTCCGACCTTGCTTGTCTTTTGGTCCGTCTTCCGCGTTGCACCAAAGGTTACATACGACAAGTATGCGCCCTTTGATGCGCCTTGAATACGAACCAAAAACCTGCGCCATCTGGAACAATTGTTTTCGGCCGAGTCCCTAAGAACTCCACATAGGTGAGAATCCCAAGAGTCGTAACTTTCAGGAGCACTGCTTATTCAATCTTGACGGTCTCGTAAAAAGTCAGAAAGAGCTGCTTTTTGTCATTCCGGCGCAAGCCGGAATCCAGTTTATTCAGGTAGTTACAAAGAGCCTGGACTCCGGTTTTCACCGGAGTGACGACTTTTTACGAATCCATCAATCTTTGTCCCGATGGCATTTGAAGCATCCAGTCTCGGCATACTGCCCGCCGTTGCCCGCGATCATATTGCTGTAATCCCATCTTAACAGGTAGGAAAAATTGGTTCCGTGGGCGCCATGGCAGGACAGGCACATTACCACCGCGGTACTACGAGTTGGAGTCGTCGGGTCCATGTAAGCGACGGGGACTGTCCCGTCAAAGGCGTTCACGGGATCATAGGAAAGATACTCTCCCGTATTGGGAAGAAGGGTGTCCGTGGGGTGGCGCAGCCAGGCCGCGCTTGAGCCGTGACCATTCTCGCCCGGGCCGTGAAACTTGCCGTGGCATTCGGAGCAGAAGCCGCTTATAGTTCCGCTCGCACCGGGGAAAACGGTGGTTGCATCCGGATCGGGCATATTGGCGCCCTTGTACCGGTTGGAGGAACCGGTGTCATAGTTCTGCCATCCCCATACGGAATCATTGTTCTCTATGCCTTTGACTCCCTTTAAGAAGCGGTAACTCCTGGCCACCGTGGAGCCGTCGAGAGTCGAGCTCTCGCCGTGGTGCGCCCCTTTCATTGACGCTGCCGCATTTCCTTTGTTGTTTCTGTCTCCATGGCATCCGTACTGGCCGGCGCAGGTAAAATTGGAGTTGGTTATGCCGGTATCCATTTCAGCCCCAGGGGGCCGTGCGAGAGTCTCACCGGTAAGAGACGTAATAGCCGCTACAACATTATGTCCTTTGGTACTGCTGGGCGAGCTCCCCTTAGTCCCGTCGATGTACCCAAAATTGCCGCCCGCCAGATCGTAACTTGGGTTACTGTGATATACCTGCGGGATCCTGACAGTTCCGAGGGTAACGACGTATTCGGTCTTCCTTTGTGCATGGCACCCTTTACAGTCGCCTTTGGTAAGGCATGGATTGGGATTTGAACTCCCGTCAAAAGTGTTCGGAATGTCGCGCTGGCTGTTGTGCATTGTGTGGCAATAAGCACACGATCCGTTGATTTTGGCCGAGGGCTGATCCGAATAAGGGCAGAACAAGAAGACGCCCAGAAGAACTAAGATCAGAATTGATTTTGTGTTTGCGAGTCGAAGGAGACGACACCTGCGGCTCCGGTCATTGGGATCCGCTACATGATTGTTTGTTTTTGGTCTCATCGACATGTCCTTTTGCATACCGTTATCGGTCAAGACCGCCAAAATCTTTAATTTCACCGATATGAGGCAAACTGCGGCGGGGGCTGAGGAGGAGAGCGAAAAGGCAATGAAGACTTCAGCTTCTGAGCCGCAGATACGCGCCAAAAAAGAAGAAGAATCGCCGAGCCTTTCTATCGAGGGGCGTCTTTGTGGTGCAGGCAGCGAATTTCCCACGGCCCCCCCGTCTTGTGGGTTTCTTGACAAAAGAGGCCGGTCAAACTATTTTGGTAAACGGGATCCGTCTGTTCAATCCAGTCTCCGCCTGTTGAAAACAGTCCTTCGGTTTCTCAGTATAAACAGGTCCCTTATCAACGTATTGTGAGGCGATTACATGGGAAGATACAGAAAGGGCGCCGGGCCTGCATTCGGCGAACTTTTCATGGTCGGGGTGCCGGGGCCGACTATCGACAGCGATACTTATGAATTAGTCCGCGACTACGGAATAAACAACTTCATTCTGTTTAAGCGAAACGTAGTCGATCCCCTCCGACTGTTCCGGCTGTGCCGGGATTTGAAGGATGCCTGTCTTGAGAACGGGCTCGTCCCGCCCCTCATATCAATCGATCAGGAAGGCGGCCGTGTGGCCCGGCTGGGTGCGCCCTTTACGCAGTTTATCTCACCCTCGGAAATGGCCGGCTCGCCCGATCCTGAAAGAGCGGTCAAGGACTTCGCCCGTGTTGCAGCGGGGGAGTTGAAGCTTGTCGGCTGCAACATGAACCTTGTTCCGGTTCTCGATCTGGCATGGCCGGGAGCTGATGGCGTGATGGAGGGGAGGACACT
Organism: Pseudomonadota bacterium; assembly: GCA_043806955.1. Lineage (GTDB taxonomy): Bacteria > Desulfobacterota > QYQD01 > QYQD01 > JAZDGK01 > JAZDGK01. The sequence continues at coordinate 10,947 of JAZDGK010000221.1, forward strand.
CGGCAATGATCCGGCCATTGTAGGCCGTCTTGGAAGTCTGATGATACAGGGCCTTCAGGAAAGGGGTATTGCTGCAACAGCCAAGCACTTCCCCGGCATAGGGCGTGTGAAGTCGGATCCCCATTATCACCTGCCTGTCATTGAGGGATCGTCACTCGAACTGGAGGCAAGGGATCTCTTGCCTTTCAGGGCTGCCATCAGCGCAAATGTCGCATCTGTCATGACCGCGCATGTAATCTATCCTGATCTCGATAAGGAGAACCCAGCTACGTTGTCTTCGGAAATAGTCACCGCACTTTTACGGCACAGGTTGGGCTTTGACGGAATTGTAATTGCCGACGACATGGAAATGGGCGCCATAGAAGGCCATTACACCATAGAGGAGTCGGCGGTACGGGCGTTTCAAGCGGGAGTCGATCTTCTGCTCATATGCCACAAAAAGGAGAAGGTGGTTCAGGCATTCGATGCGATTGCCGGGTTAGTGGGGGAAGATGATCCGGGCCGGAGGCTCCTTGCGGAATCGCTTGAGCGAATAAATCGAATCAAAGGGATCTTTACAGGCGGCGAACAACCTGGAAACGCGGAAGAGACGATCAAAAATTACTTCAAGCTTTGAGAATGAATGGAGTGCCGGCGACGCGATCCGCTGCTTACCGTGAAGAATCGCTTTCTTGTTCCCAACAGCCCTGACCCCGGCGTATAATAAAACGTTTGTAACACTTTAGCCATTGCAACTATACTGCAAGTAGCCTCCTTGCGGGCCTGCAGCAGCATCCCTTGACTGGGTGATTGGAATAGTGGAATGATGGAATACTGGATTCAACAAGGGAGCATTCTATATAATTCTTCTTCCGCCAGAGTACCCAACATTCCATTCACCCAGAACGAACCGAATCGAAATTCAAGAAGCTGAAGTGTTACGAAAGGAAAAATTCTGATGCGTAATCCAAGGCACAAATTACTTGTTTTGATTATGATCATTCTCGTCGCGGTTTTCACCACAGGTCCGGCCGGGGCTGAAGGAGACCTTCCCGAAGCCCAGAGGTTTCAGCTTGAGAACGGTTTGAAGGTGATAATCAAGGAAAACCACGCTGTGCCGGTAGCAGCGCTTCAGATCTGGGTAAAAGCGGGGAGCATTTACGAAACCGACCAGGAAGCGGGAATCACGCACTTCATAGAACACATGATCTTTAAAGGGTCGGAAAAATACGGACCGGGAGAAATGGCAAGGATAATTGAATCCGCAGGGGGAGAGATAAATGCATACACCTCTTACGATTACACGGTGTATCACGTGGTTATCGGCAGCAAGTTCTTTAATGCCGGGCTTGATACGTTATCGGATGCCGTACTGGAGCCGCGTCTTGATGCCGAAGAAATAGAACGTGAAAAGAAGGTCATTCTTGAAGAAGTCAGCATGCGGCGCGATCAACCCGGTGTTCGGCTTTACGAAGAGATTATGTCCAGGGCTTATGATACAGCCCCCTACCGCCGTCCCGTCATAGGCTTTCCTGAAACGGTGAGATCCGTAACAAGGGATTTGATGCTGGCTTACATGAAGAGGCGCTATGTCCCTTCCAGTATTACCGTTGTCGTGGTGGGCGATGTGAAAACAGCGGAGTGTCTTCCCTTAATCAAGGAGAAGTTTGCCCGGATGTCGGGTGGACCGGCAGATGTGGTTCACCTGGAAGAAGCCCGTACAAACCAGGTCCGAACGGTTTTCCTGAAAGATGATATCAGCGAGAGTCACTTGGCGCTGTGTTTCCCCATACCGGGATTTAACGACCCCGATAATGTGGCCCTGGATCTACTGGCAGCGGTACTGGGAGACGGCGAGAGCTCCCGTCTTTACAGGGAACTCAGGGGCAAGAGGACACTGGTTAACGAAGTGGGGGCCTATTCCTTTACGCCTTTGGGTCCGGGCCTGCTGGAGGTTGCCTGCACCCTGGAGCCGGGGCAGATTCCCGAGGCTCTGAAAACCGTGCTTCGAGAGAGCTATAGATTGCGGTTCGAAAAGGTCGATCAAGAAGAGCTCGATCGGGCCAAGCTGAAGATAGAGTCGGAATTTGTATATGCGCAGGAAAAGGTGGAAGGCCAGGCCCGCAAGCTCGGATATTTTGAAAACATGGCCGGAGATTTCCATGAACAGGCAACATATCTGAGAAGATTGGCGGCAGTGATGCCCGAGGATGTCCGGCGGGTTGCGGAAAAATACCTGGATCCCAAAAGGATTGTTTTTGGTCTCCTTGCATCAAATGGCGCTTCGGTCCCAATTACTCCTCAGGATGTGGAGACTCTGTCTCTCGATGCGGAGCAGACACTTAGAGCGTTTTATGCCGGCGCGAAGGAGGAGTCTTCCGAGGTTAGGAAGTACACACTTCGGAATGGGGCGACTTTGCTCGTGAAGCGTGTGCCGAGTGTGCCCACGGTGGCAGTGCAGGCCGTTTTTCTTGGCGGGCTGCGAGGCGAAACACCGGCGACCAATGGCTCGTACAACATGATGGTACAGTTGTGGACCAAGGGCACCAAGACCAGAAATGCAGAGGAACTGGCTGCTGAAATCGAAGGCATGGCCGGCAGTATCACCGGCTTTTCGGGAAAGAATACGTTTGGATTGAGCGGTACGTTTCTTTCCCGGTTCTTTGCCCGGGGCTTTCACGTATTCAGCGACATAATGATTAATCCCGCCTTTGCCAAAGAAGAGCTCGAAAAGCTGCGGCCTGTTCTCCTGGCTCAGTTAAAGGCCCAGGAAGACAGCCTGCCTGCTCTGACTTTCCTTAATTTCAGTAGACTCCTGTACGAGGGATACCCCTACGCCCTGAACCCTCTCGGCACGTGCGAGAACATCAGACGATTCAGCGCGCAAGAGATCCGGAAGATCCGGAAGAACTCTGTTGTTCCAGGCAATCTGGTGTTGTCCGTAGTAGGCGATGTCGAGGAGTCGGTGATAAGGGAGGTACTGGAGAAAGAATTCTCGGCGTGGAAAGCGGGAGAATTCAAAGACAGAAAACCGAAAGGGCCGGCGGCTATAAAGAAGCCGAGGATCGCAGCCGTTCCAAAGCCGAAACAGCAGGTCCATATTGCGCTCGGTTTTCCGGGAGGCACACTCTACGATCCCGACAGGGCTGCTTTGGATGTCCTGAATATGGTCCTTTCCGGTCAGGGCGGCCGCCTGTTTACCGAGCTGCGGGATAAGGAAAGCCTAGCCTACAACGTAACGGCCTTCTCCACGGAAGGCATGGAAGCAGGCTCTTTCGGCGTTTATATTGCTGCAGCCCCGGAAAAGGAAGAAAGAGCGGTCCAGAGCTTATGGCGCGAACTGAAGCGCGTGCTTAACGAAGAGATCGCGGCGGCAGAACTTGACCGGGCAAAACGCTACATAATCGGCAATACGGAAATCGACCTCCAGACAAATTCGGCCCAGGCAATGGACATGGCCTTATACGAGCGATACAGCCTTGGGTATGACTTTACCAGGAGGTATCTGGAACAGATAGATAAGGTCTCGGTGGAAGATGTGCATAAAGCGGCCCGCAAGTATATTCGGCCCGGGAAATACGTCCTCGTAAAGGTGGGCCCGGACGTTATCAAAAGGGCTCTTGACAGATAGTCATTTATCGCTTATTTTTCGGATAAGCGGGCATAGCTCAGTTGGTAGAGTACAAGCTTCCCAAGCTTGGTGTCGCGGGTTCGAGCCCCGTTGCCCGCTCCATCCCTTATTGAGGTTGACTCAATCCCCTAGTATATGGGGAGCCTACTTCGATTAGTGGATTTGAATTGTATTTTTTTGCAAATCTATTTGTAATAAAATCCAATAAGAGTCCGTGAAGTAAGAAGTGGGCTAAAGGCCCGCTTTTTTTATTTTTAAGAGAGGAGCCTCTTGCAAAACGTTCAATTTTGTCCAAGGTCAAGGAAGGCGAAGATCTTAACTTCAAAGGCTTGAAGGCTTGAAGGTTGGGACGCTGGGAAGCCGGAAGGCTGAGAGGCAATCCCAGCGGGTCAGCTTCCCAGCCTCCTGGCTTCCTAGCTTTCTGGCCTTTTGAGGATTAAAATCTGAGCCTGACGTAGAGATTGGGCAAAAGAGGACGTTTTGCAAGAGGCTCAGAGGAAAATGGTTAAAGCACAACAGGAAACAGACAGGGTCATAGAGACCGTTACAGGCTTGGCCGTGCCGTTCCTGGAAAACCAGTGCATGGAACTGGTGGAATTAGAGTATCGAAAGGAACGGGCCGGCTGGATCTTGAGACTGTTTATCGATAAGGAGGGGGGAATCACTCTTGACGATTGCGCAAATGTCAGTCGGGAATTTAGTGATTTGCTGGAAATAAAAGACCCTATTTCTCATCCTTATCATCTGGAGATCTCATCACCAGGGCTGAATCGTCCTTTGAAGAAGGAAAAGGATTTTGAGAGATTCAAGGGGAAGAAAATAAAAATCAAAACAGCCCATCCCATCAGCGACCGGAAGACCTTTCTCGGTGTTTTGTCGGAATATAGAGATGACACGATCTACCTCATCCAGGACAACCAGACAATCTCCATCCCCTATGAAGAAGTAACAGCGGCCAACCTTCAATGGGAGTTTTAGAACGGACCTACGGAGTGCTTAAATGATATCCGAATTGAAACGAGTAATAGATCAGGTAAGCAAAGATAAAGGCATAGACCGGGCAATACTGATAGAGACTCTGGAAGAGGCCATAAAATCTGCTGCAAAGAAGAAGTACGGGCAGCGCCGGGATCTGGAGATCAGTTTTAACGAAGATCTGGGAGAAATTGAAGTCTTTCAATTTCGCGAAGTAGTCGAAAAGGTTACGGACGAGCAGACCCAGATCTTACTCGCGGAAGGACGCAGGCTTGATCCCGAATGCCAGATGGGCGACAGCCTGGGAACCAAGATGGATACGAGCGATTTTGGCCGGATAGCTGCTCAGGCTGCAAAGCAGGTCATTATTCAGAGAATGAAGGATGCGGAACAAGACGTAATCTACGAGGATTATAAAGATCGAAAAGGTGAAATAGTAAACGGAATTGTGCAGCGAATTGAGAAGGGCGGCATAATTATGAACCTCGGCCGCACCGATGCCGTTCTGCCGGCAGAAGAGCAGATCAGCCGGGAAAGCTACCACCGGGGAGATCGGATACGGGCCATTATTGTTGACATACGGAGGCACAGCGCAAAGGAGCCTCAGATTGTTGTTTCCCGAACTCATCCGTCCTTCCTGTCCAAACTCTTCGAACTCGAAGTCCCTGAGGTCAGTGAATCCATTGTGCACGTAATGGGAGTGGCGCGTGAACCCGGCGGCCGGTCAAAGATCTCCGTTGTTTCAAATGACTCGGATGTCGATCCCGTGGGCGCCTGTGTGGGAATGAAGGGGTCCCGGGTCCAGAACGTGGTCCAGGAACTGCGGGGAGAAAGGATCGACATTATCCCATGGAATGCGGATATAGCAAAATATGTTTGTAATGCCCTGTCGCCGGCTGAAATCTCCCGGGTGATTATGGACGAGACCAATAGATCCATGGAGGTAGTAGTTCCTGACGACCAGCTTTCTCTTGCTATTGGAAAGCAAGGCCAGAATGTTCGTCTGGCTTCTCGTCTTGTGGGCTGGAAAATCGACGTTAAGAGTGAAAGCAAGTATGCAAAAATGATCGATGAAGGCTATCTTTCACTCCTCAGAATAGAGGGGATAAAAGACTCCCTGGCAGATGCCCTGTTCGCCAAAGGGATCAAGTCAGCCAATGAGCTGGCAGGCGCCGGTTTAGATGAACTCCTTGAAATTGAAGGCGTCATTGAGAAGCAGGCTGAAGGTATGATTCAGGCGGCCCGGGAATACGTTGCCGGCCATGCCGCCGACCAAACCGGCCCATCAGAAGAGGAGGTTCCACAATAACCAGCTTTATGAGAACATGCATAGGTTGTCGCAACAAAAAGAACAAGAGTCTGTTATTGCGGCTTGCTATTGACAGTGCCGGTTTGCCTGTTTTAGACAGGAGACAATGCTTGCCCGGTAGAGGGGCTTATGTCTGTTCTGACGATAGCTGCGTAGCGGCGGCGTTCAAAGGAAGAAGACTTGCCGTGGCTTTCAAAAGGCCTTTAAAAGGCGATCCGGAGAGCGCTCGAGCGGAGGTGCTGACCGAATGTCTAAAATAAGAATTTATGAATTAGCAAAAGAGCTGGATATGGATAATAAACAGCTCTTGGCTCAGGTTAAGGAAATGGGCTATGATGTTAAAAATCACATGAGTGCCCTGGAAGAGGCTGACGCCAAACGCGTGAAAGAAATTATCATGGGTGTCCGGTCAGAAGTGGTCGTAGACGAACGCATAAGGCCAAATGTTATTCGTAGACGAACGAAAGTGTTGCATACCGAGCCCCCGCCAACGCCACCAGCGAGAGTTCCGGAAGTTAAGCCTGAAGCCGAGCCGAGGGTGGCTGGTGAAGAGGCCCCACAACCAGTCGTTGCGGGATCTGTCGTGCCGATCGAAGAGAGAATGGCCGAGGTAGCGGAGGTTCATCCAGAGTCGGAGAAGTTGCCCGAAAGGATAGAGGAGAAGGTTGTGAGAGCACAACCAGAAAGACCAACGGAAGTACCGGTAGCCGCAGCAGAATCCGCATCGTCGGTCCAGGAAGTTCAGGCCCATCAGGTGAGACCGGCCAGAAAAGAGTACGTACGAATCATTCGCAAACCGGCCCCGGTTGAGCCGGTCAAACCGGCGGAACGAGAGGAAAGACAACCCATCAAAGGACTGGTTCATGCCGGGCCTGCTGCCAAGGAGCAAACCCGTGCAGAACCCGCTGCTTCTCCCAAGGAAGAAAAAGACACGAAGAAGAAATATGGAAAGAAGCTGGTCGAGTTCGTCCCGGATTTTGCCGCGCAGAGGAAGAAGAGCACTCAGCGCCGCAAAGAGGTGATAGAGAGAGCACAGCTTTATGAGTTGACAAAGGGCGAAGTGAGGCCGCTGCGTGCGCGGAAAGGGGAAAAAGTTGTAGCAAAGAAGAAAAAGGGGCCGGAGATTACGGTACCGAAGCAGATTAAACGCCGTGTCAAGGTTGACGGTACGATAATGGTTGGAGAATTGGCCAAGAGAATGGGCGTCAAAGGAAGCGAAGTAATCAAAAAACTAATGCAACTTGGAGTGATAGTGACTGTGAACAAGGTTATTGATTTTGAGGCCGCCGCGCTGGTGGGAAATGAATTTGGATATGAGGTGGAAAAGGCATTTTTTGAGGAAACCGATCTTTTGCAGGCAAGAGATACGCAAAAGGGGAGGCTCATGCCAAGACCACCGGTCGTGACTATCATGGGGCATGTCGATCACGGTAAGACTTCGCTGCTTGATGCCATACGCCATACAAACGTGACCGCAGGTGAAGCAGGAGGCATCACTCAGCATATCGGGGCATATCACGTCACGATTAATAGTCAGGAGGTTGTGTTCCTGGATACCCCGGGCCATGAGGCATTCACTGCAATGAGAGCCAGGGGCGCTAAAGTCACGGATATAGTCATTCTGGTGGTTGCCGCTGACGATGGCGTAATGGAACAGACCAAGGAAGCCATAAATCATGCCCGTGCTGCCGATGTGCATATAGTCGTAGCTATTAATAAGATTGACAAGCCTAATGCAAACCCCGAGAGGGTAAGGCGCGAATTGGCGGATTTAGGTTTGCTTTCGGAAGAATGGGGCGGCCAGACGATAATGGCGGAAGTCTCCGCGAAGCAGAAGAAGGGCATAAATGAACTCCTGGAACTGATTCTGCTGCAGGCCGAAGTCCTTGAGTTGAAGGCATCTCCGGAAATTCCGGCCCGGGGAAGGATAATTGAGGCAAGGATCGATACCGGTAGAGGACCGGTCGGCAGTGTACTTGTTCAGGAAGGGACTTTGAAACAGGGAGATCCGTTTGTTTGTGGACCATATGGCGGCAAGGTTCGGGCGATGTTTGATGATAATGGAAACCGGGTGGTTACCGCAGGCCCATCCATGCCCGTTCTGGTTCAGGGATTCTCAGGCATTCCTATGGCGGGCGACGAGTTTATAGTGGTAGAAGATGAAAAGAAGGCCAGACAGGTCAGCTCCTTGCGCCAGTTGAAACTGAGGGAGTCGGAGCTTAGTCAAGCCGGAAAGATATCTCTTGAAAGACTATTTGAGAAGATGAAAGAGGGCGAAGTCAAAGAGCTGAAACTCATTGTCAAAACCGATGTACAAGGCTCTCTCGAAGCCTTGGTCGATTCCCTTGTAAAACTCAGCACCGCAGGGATCAAAGTTAACATAATTCATGGTTCCACGGGTACGATTACCGAGACGGATATTATGCTCGCTTCGGCTTCAACTGCCATAATCATCGGGTTTAATGTTCGACCTGCTCCGAGGGTTCAGGAACTGGCGGAACAGGAAAAAGTGGACGTCCGCACCTATGACGTTATTTATCAGGTAATAGATGATATACGGGACGCGATGAGCGGCCTGCTTGAGCCTGTTTTTGAGGAAAAAGTAATCGGGCGGGCAGAAATTAGAGAAACCTTCAACGTGTCAAAGGTGGGAACAATAGCCGGAAGTTTTGTTGTGAGCGGCAAAATGGAGCGTGGGGCGAAAGCGAGGCTCATACGAGACGGCGCAGTTGTCCACAACGGCCGCGTGGGGTCTCTCAAACGGTTCAAGGAGGATGCCAAAGAGGTTCAGGCAGGTTATGAATGTGGTATCGGCTTGGAAAAGTTTAACGATATAAAAGTTGGCGACGTCGTGGAAAGCTACGTTCTTGAGGAAGTGAAGCCGACGCTTTAGGAGCATGTCGGACTTGGGGATGATCTACTGCGGAAGTGGGGGGGAACGGCCCAAATATCCCCGCATTTTCGTTGCATAGCAACACTATGCGCCTCAAAATCGTCAATATTTGGTCTCGTTCCTCCACTTCCTCGTGACGATTCCCTAAGTCCGACAGGTTCCTAGAGGGCCGGGGAAAAGGGGTTCACCGTTGGCCGTTTACTGTTCGCCGAAAAAGAAGCTTTCAGGTCGCATAGACTCGACTCTTACGAGTTCTTACGGACAACAGTAAACTGATAACGGTGAACGTATACAGTTAAGGGCCTGTCACGAAATAACTTGAGCATTCTGAGCGCCGATCCATCCCGTCCGGCTGCGTTGCTCGTCGGTTGCATACTCACGGGTATGCGCCCTCCTCGCGCCTCGCCAGACGGGCGCCTCCGCACTCAGAATTGCGCAACTTATTTCGTGACAGACCCTAAGGGGACAGATGAATGGTGGTCGGTATTCTCCGGCTGGTATTGCGCCTGCCGGAGAATGGTTCTTTGAAGGGGAAGCGCAAAGTAATCAAGAGCATTATCACGCGCACCCGTGAGAAGTTCAATGTGTCCATAGGCGAGACCGATGATCACGATCTCTGGCAAAGAGCCCAGCTCGGGATTGTGACCGTAGGCAATGACCGCAGCGTTGTGAACAGCGTTTTGGATAAGATAACGGATCTGGTTGAGTCGATGGCGCTGGCGGAGATTATTGATTCCGGCATAGAGATCCTGAACGTATACCCTTAAGTCTCACGGCACCGGTCGGCAGTCAGGGATCAGCTTTCAGCTCAAGAGATTGGTTGTCCGAGTTTCTTGCTGATAGCCGAAGGCGCTCCGCCGAAAAGGGCAGTTTCAGGATGAAAACCGGTTGACACAGCTCGGCAAAACCGCGACCAAAAGAATGTTTTGGCACAGAGCACACAGAGTTTCAAAAGAGTAGGGTGGGCTCTGCCCACCGAAGCGGCAATCGCGGATTGGCAGCCATTCCGGTCGCCTTTATGGTGGGCAAAGCTCACCCCACGGATAACGACTTAACATATTCAAAGCTCAAAACTTTCGGAACTTGCAGCATGAAAGACTCTGATAAAATTTAAGCAAAACCAGCATTAGTAATACAGGGAAGATTGATGAGTTCGTAAAAAGTAGAAAAGTACTGCTTTTTGTCATTCCGGCGGAAGCCGGAATCCAGTCTATTCAAGTAGTTACGGGGGGAGCTGGACTCCGGTTTTCACCGGAGTGACGACTTTTTACGAGCTCATCAAGATTGACAGATACGGATAATGAAACTCTCTTATAAGAGATCAGACAGGCTGTCAG
>JAZDGK010000222.1:0-5146 GCA_043806955.1 Pseudomonadota bacterium
CAAGGCGGGGAAAATCCTCCTGGCCGAGGATTCTGACTTTTTCCGCAACCAGGTCAAGAATTTCATTCAGGAAGAAGGCTATGCGGTACTTGCCGCGCCCGACGGCCTCAAGGCTTGGAAACTCCTGGAAAAACATCCGGATGAGATTACGCTTGTCGTCACCGATATCGAAATGCCGAATATGGACGGCTACGAATTAACAAGCAGGATCAAAAAGGATCCTCGCTTCTCCAATATCCCGGTCATTGCCGTGAGTTCTTTGGCCGGGGAGGATGACATGCGCAAGGGAAAGAATGCGGGAGTCGATGATTATCAGATAAAGCTCGACAGGGAAAAACTCCTGGCGAGCATCGACAATCTCATAAACTAGATGTTAGGAGCTGGTTCCAGGTTCACGGTTCACCGTTAGAACTTCGAACCGTGAACCGTGAACCATGAACTTAGAACCGTCAAGGGGGGTTCCGATGTCACTGGCCAATTTAAAGCTGGATTCAAGCAAGTTTGTCGAGCTGACCACGTTCTATATGGGAGACTTGCTCTTTGGCATAGATATTTCCCATGTGGTTGAAATCAATCGTATCCTGGACGTAACATTTGTTCCTCAGGCGCCTGAGTACGTCCTTGGAGTTATGAATCTGCGCGGCAAGATCGTTACGGTGATCGATCTCGGTCACAAGAACGGTCTCGGCTCGACGGAGATCAGCAAAAAAACGCGCAATTTGATAGTCAGTTCCCAGAATGAACCGATCGGTCTGCTCGTGGACAGAGTTGCCGATGTCGTCTTTGCCGACGCGGAGAAACTGTTGCCGCCCCCGTCAAACGTCCAGGGAATCCACCGGAAATACCTTAAAGGCGTATATCAGACCGAAAAGGGTTTGATCGCCGTCCTGGATGTGGAAGAAGTGCTGAAGGATGAGGAATAATCATAATGACCGCGGATCAGCCCCTCAAGATCCTGGTCGTTGACGATTCCTCCGGCTTTAGAAAAATATTGACCGACATACTTTCCGAACTCCCGGGCATAGAAATAGTGGGATCCGCAAACACCGGAAAATCGGCGCTCGCCCGCGTTACCCTCTTCAAACCGGATCTCCTGACCCTCGACGTTGAGATGCCCGAAATGGACGGCCTTGAAGTCCTGGCCAACTTGAAAGAGTACTTCCCGGAGATCTCTGCCGTCGTTCTGACCAGCTTAAGCGAGCGCGAAAGAGACATGGCCATGAAGGCTCTCAATCTTGGCGCCTTCGATGTCGTTCCCAAGCCGCAGTGCGGATCTCTCCTTGACAACAGGAAGGCCCTCCGGGATGCCTTCATACCCGTTCTAAAGGCCTTTAGACAGCACAGAGAAATCAAGACTATTCTTAACAGCAGGCCGGCAGCAAGGACACAACCCGCTCCACCCAAAGTCGCCCCTGCGGATTCCGCGTCCGTCATCAACCGTATGCGGTCCATTGCCGGCCAAAGAATCAAACCCGAAATAGTGGGCATAGCCGTCTCTACCGGCGGGCCAAAAGCTCTGGACACACTGATGAAGGATCTGCCGCCAAACCTGGGAGTACCGGTGCTCATCGTACAGCACATGCCCCCGCAATTCACTCTGTCGCTGGCACAGAGCCTCAATTCGAAATGCCCCATGGAGATAAAGGAGGCCGACGACGGAGACCTGCTCCGCCCGAATGTGGCCTATATCGCGCCCGGCGGCAGGCAGATGAAGCTGGCCCTGGCCCCGGACGGAAAGGGAAAAATCATAAGGATTACCGATGATCCCCCTGAAAATAGCTGCCGGCCGTCAGCGGATTACACGTTCAGATCCATAGCGGACTTATACATGGACAAGGCGGCGGGCGTCATTATGACCGGGATGGGATGCGACGGAGTAGCGGGCCTTAAGCTTCTGAAACGCCATGGGTGTACGGTGATTGCGCAGGACCAGGCCACGTGTGTGGTCTTCGGCATGCCTAAAGAGGCTATTGATGCGGGCGTGGTGGATATTGTTGCGCCTTTGGACAGGCTTGCGGCCGAGATTCGCCGCGTTGTATCCGGATAGATCGGCACAGGAAGAAGTATATTGGAGAAAGCGGCAACTGCGGACCGACAATAGGCGTTCACCGTTAACCGTTCACCGAACGAGGATTTTCACAGACAACGGTGGCGAAATAACAGGCTCGATACTCGATATTGATGGTTCTAAGTTCACAGTTCCAGGTTTTAACCGTGAACTCTGAACCGTGAACCTGGAACCAGACAAAATGATCAAAATCACGCCCAGTGAATTCAATATATTTTCCCGGTACATTTACGACCTGACCGGGATACTGCTTGATGAGAGCAAGGCTTACCTTGTCGAAACCCGTCTGGCCGGACTACTTGAAGACTGCAACTGCAGCTCCTTCAGCGAATTACACTATAAGATCAAATCGGGCCAGGACAGCGCCTTGCAAGTCAAGATTATTAATGCCATAACGACCAATGAAATCTTCTTCTTCAGAGATGTTACGCCCTTTGAGCTCCTGCGCCACAAGATTCTCCCCGACCTCATCGACAAAAGGACAAAGGCCGCCTCAAAATTCTCGCCCGTCAATATACGCATTTGGAGTGCGGCATGCTCCACCGGTCAGGAAGTATACAGCATTGCCATGACCATAAAGGAGCTCCTGCCGGATCTCCGTAACTACAACGTAAGAATACTGGGCACAGACCTTTCGGATGCCGCGCTTACCCGGGCAAGCTACGGGCGTTATACCAAATTTGAGATTGAGAGGGGACTTCCCCCTGGACAACTGCAGAGGTTCTTTAATCCAAACGGAGGGGAGCACTGGAACATCAGAGATGAAATACGGGCCATGGCAGTCTTCAAAAGATACAACCTGATGCACCCCCTCAATGCGCTGGGCAGGTTCGACATCGTTTTTTGCCGCAATGTGGCCATATACTTCAGCAGAGAGGATCGGACGAACCTCTTTAACAGGATTGCAGCGGTCATGGAACCGGACGGTTATCTCATTGTGGGAGCTTCGGAAATCCTCTCCGATCTCCCGCGTTTCGAGGCAAAACGATACCTGAGGGGCATCTTTTATCAATTGAAGTGAAGCATGGAGCGCAGCGCAGCAAGGCCGTAACCAAAGATTTCACCACGAAGCGCACGAAGGACACGAAGAAATACTCATTGTCGAAAAGAGAAATAATTCCCTTCGTGGTCTTCGTGTTCTCCAGCGACCGCAGGGAGCGAGCGGTGAAAAGCTCTAGTAGGGTTTAAGCAAGGCCGCGGTTAGTAGAACAGGGTTGGTACTCAGCGCTCAGCCCTCTCTTTCGTGGACCGATAAAATGATGTGAAAGGTTTAACAGTATTAAGATCTCCTGAGAAAAGCCGTTAAGAAAGAAAAGCGTCTTAAGTCTTTTGACAAAGAGTCGTAGAAAGAATTCGTTATAGGAGGTAACGAGGAATGAACCGGAAATGGACTGTAATCATTGTTTCTTTGTTCTTGACGTTCTTGCTCCTTCAGTCGGCCTGGGCCGAAGGGGTCGTCAAAATCGGCCTGAACCACCCGGAAACGGGTCCTTATGCCAAACAGGGGCTTGATCAGAAGCGGGCGGCCGACATGGCTGTTGAGGAAATCAATGCAGCCGGCGGGATACTGGGGAAGAAGGTGGAGTTGGTCTACCGCGACACCAAAAGCAACCCCAAAATCGCCAAGGAAAACGCTACGGAGCTGTTCGAAAAAGAAGGCGTGGAAATGATCTTCGGAGGGTCATCCAGTGCGGTAGCCATAGCCACAGGAAAGGTGGCGAAGCAAAAGAAGAAACTCTTCTTCGGCACTCTGACCTATTCAACCGAGACTACAGGCGAGGAGGCCCACAAATATTTATTCAGGGAATGCTACGATTCCTATTTTGCGGCAAAGGTGCTCTCCGACTACCTGAAAAAGAACTTCGGCGGAAAGAAGTACTTCTATGTTACGGCCGATTACAGTTGGGGATGGACAACTGAAGATGCCTTCCGAAAGTTCACCGATACAACAGACAAGGATATGCACAAAGGCATCCTTACCAAGCTCGGGACCCAGGATTTCAAGAGCGTGCTGGCCATCGCACAGGACGTCAAAGCGGACGTACTGGTTCTGGTGCTCTTCGGTCGAGACATGGAGACGAGCGTAAAGCAGGCGTATGAGATGGGGCTGAAAAACAACATGCAGATCGTCGTTCCGAATCTGACCATTGATATGTGCGAAGGCGCGGGACCGGAAGCCATGGAAGGGGTGCTGGGGGCCACTCCGTGGTATTGGAGGATCCCGTTTGAAGACAACTATCCCAAAGGCGTCGCTTTTGTAAAGGCATTCGAGGCAAAGCACAACAGATACCCATCCACTTCCGGGGCTTCTGCCTATGTCATTCTTCAACAATATAAAGAGGCGGTTGAACGGGCTAAGACCTTTGAAACCATGGCTGTAATAAAGGCCCTGGAAGGCCATCGCTATGTCGGCCTGAAAGATGAACAGTACTGGAGAAAGTTCGATCATCAATCCGTCCAGACAGTGTATGCAGTCAAATGCAGGAAGGCTTCCGACGTAAAGCGGGACAAGTACCAGCTCGACTACTATGAAATACTCAGCAAAATGAGAGGCGATGACGCCGCCATACCAATGGCGGACTGGGTCGCCGTCCGGAGCAAAGTAGGCGCTACGGCCGACCTGGAAGAGTAACTTCATGGGACGCAGATGAACGCAGATTACAGGGATAAAAGAGAAAGAGATCTCTTCTGCGTTCATCTGCGTAATCTGAGTCCAGGAGTCTGTCGGACTTAGGGGATCGTCACGAGGAAATGGAGGAACGAGACCAAATATTCACGAATTTGAGGCGCATAGTGTCTCTATGCAACGAAAATTCGGGGATATTTGGGCCGTTCCCCCCACTTTCCGCAGTAGATCGTCCTAAGTCCGACAGGCTCCTAGGCACTTTCGCAACCCGCAAACGCGGAAATTGTAACACTCGCAAACGAAACAAGGTGAACGGCCATGACTATTCGAGGTAGACTTTTACTGAATGTGGTAGTAGTGCTCGCTGCGATGCTCATAGTAGGCGCCGTGGCTATACTGGGTATAAAATTCATAAAGAAGAACATCAACGAACTCACGCAAAAGACTACGCC
>JAZDGK010000223.1:0-2535 GCA_043806955.1 Pseudomonadota bacterium
GTTCCACACCTACGAGAACGCCGGTCATGCTTTTTTTTCAGTTGACCGGCCGAGCTACCGGGTACATGCTGCTGTGGATGGCTGGCAGAAGGTATTGGCATGGTTTGAAAAATATCTAAAATCCCCCTGAAAACAGAATCAACAACCAACCGTAAAACGGGTGGCTCGTGTCCTCCTCCCACTGAAAAGTTCTGATTCCCCTTCAAAAAGTGATCTGAGATCTCGTGGGCTGGCGCGTTGTTATGTTGCGGAGCGTGTAACAGTTTAGTCCCTATCTTGTCCCCGGCCATCGAGACATCAGCTTGAATTGTTATACAGTGCAGCTTGAGCCGTTGCCGTATCTGCAGTGAGGAGGATTTGGAGGAATTCCATCGGATGAACGCCTTGTCTTCTGGCAGTTTGAACCATGCTGGGGAGAATGCTATGAGTTTTGAGCCCGCTTTCCGATCTTGTTCCGAAGCATATTTTGCGGAAGATCACCAGATACCCGAGAGATTGTTCCGAATGATTGTTCGTGGGCGGTACGCCGGGGCGCCTGAGGAAAGTAAAGAGAAATTTCTGCTCGGGTCCTGCGAGATAGGCCCGGAGGGTCTCGGCGGGTCTGAAGCGAAGCGTTTGTTTGCAGATGTTGTTCAGTTCCCTGAGGGACCTTTTTTCGATCTTGGCCGCCTCCTTCCAGGGGATATCGCCGGATTTGAGCTTCTGCCCCACGTCGCAGAGTCGTGAGCATAGATCCATGACGCGTTGGCAGAAGCGATCGGTAGCGGTGTCCTTCTCTGTCTGCGGCAGGAGCGCATGTTCCCCGCGGATTTCCTTGGTTTTTGTGAGGATATGGGCGATGCAGCTCTGCCAGTCCACTCCGATCCCGTTATAGGCAGCATACCGGTCGCGCACTAGGGTTCCGGCAAAGTCCTCTCCGAAGATGCTTTTGGCCACCTCGGCAGACCGATGTCGATCGATATGAAAGAAGGCGAGATTGTCATTACCTGCGAACCATACGTAATGCCCCACGCCGTTACTGCGCCATGAAGTTTCATCGCCATGGACTACGTCGGAGGTCCTGATCTTCTCGTGCAAATCCTCATAGATCGGTTCCCCCTGCGCTGCCGCTTTGCGGTCGAACCCCAGGGCGGAGGCAGGAACAAACTCAAGGCCGAACAACTCCCGGAACAACTCCGTCGTTTTTCGATAGGAAATCCCGATCCGATAGCGTAAGTAGATTGCCACGGACTTTGCGACCGGCCCGATGGGGGCGTTCAGCAGCTCAGCCTCCCCTGCCTGAACCACAGGACGGTTGCACCGCGCGCAGAATGCCTGCCCATGCCGATAGCATGTGACCTGGGTTCGGGGCTGGATCACGATATCTTCCTGAATGTGCTCTGTCCTTTCCTCCATCGGTGTCAAGTCGTCGGATTGGCAATGGGGGCAGATCGTCGGAGCAGGCACGTGGACGGTCCGGTCAATATGGTCTGGCTTGGGCCGCACCCATCCCGGATGGCCCACCGGTGCTCCACGCTTTTTCTTCTCCCCCTCATTGGATAATGAGGCGCTCTCGTCCTCCTTTCCACCAGTCTCCGCGTCTTTCTTCTTATTCGACTTAAATTGCCGTTGATGTAAGGTCTGAAGTTTTGCCTTCAGTTCTGCATTCTCCCGTTCCAAAACGCGTATCCGCTGATCCCTGACTTTCAGGTCCCCATCAAAGCCATCGATGATTCGCAGATGTTCTTGGTAGACCTCACCGGCCCGTCGGTACTCCTCTAAAACCCACGTGGTGGACATGCCGTCGAGATACGGGCAGCAGTGACTGTACAAGCATTCAAAATCATGTGGTGGATAGAGGTGACGCGGCATTTCTACTGGTTCTCCAGGTTCAGCATCTCCCAGTTCACCTTGGAAAGTGCCTGGATAAGCGTCCAGAGCCTCTTGTAACGCCGGCCCATCTCCAAAGCCTTCGGAACAATGTCCTTTCGGACATAGAGCGTTACAGTTTTGCCATCTACCTTGGTCGTCAGACTATGGCCGGTCATGGAAGGGGACTTTGCGACCGTCCCGATCAGGAAACTATCGAGCATTGCCGCAATGTCCTCCCTCAGCCGGGCCTGCCGCTTCTTGAGGATCTCCATTCGACTCATAGGGGCCTCCTTTCTCCTTTCTTTTATATATATGAGTATTTATACTCATATATATTACAACAAAAAACGCCCACAAGTCAAGAGAAATGCGGGCGCATCGATCAAAAAAGTTCCAAAAGGACTAAACTGTTACGTTTCGATAATCGAAAGTGATGGGGTCAGGTCTATTTTGTTAGCACTCTCTTTTTTCCCATAGTCCATTTGTGCCTAAACATATCTTTCTTTAAATGAAAGATAAAAGTAACGTTTATTCGTTGCTTAAGTTGCCGAAAAATATTTATACCCTCCCTGCCTTCTTTAACCCAAAAGCAGGTCTTCCTTATTCTGATGCCAAGTACGTAACCTATTAGCCAAGACTGCCAAATTCTCCTAAGCCGGATGGTATGGGAAAAACTTTAACAAT
>JAZDGK010000224.1:0-6714 GCA_043806955.1 Pseudomonadota bacterium
GGTCCTGACATACGAAATTATAGAAGCAGTATACGAAACAGTGGTAATCGTCAAAGAGAATCCCCTCACTGGAAAACCGCATGTTTTCCTGGTTCCCATGGATTCGGGCACGTGACCCGCATCCGGTGAAACAGGACCGCTACTCAGCACTCAGTACAGTTCCACAGAATAAGGTATCCATTGTATTTGGGAGATGGGATGCCTTCTAATCGGCCCTTCGGATAGGCGGCCCTTTCCAGGGCCGCCCGGCGACCGAGGCGTCCATTGTGGGCGGGGTTAGAAAACCCCGCCTATCCGCGTCTTGTTTCACAAGTACCCATTTTGGATACCCCTTTGTGTGGAGATGTACTCAGTGCTGTTCTCCGCATTCTGCATTTGAGACGCCTGTGCATTTGAATATCAAGTCTTCCAGGACGATCCGGGGCAAGGGTGCACCTGATTTGAGCGCAGTATCAGCGTGCATCAGATCCGACATCACTTCCATCAAATGACTCATTTCAAAATGACCGGCGTGTTTAAAAAGCAGGAAAAGCGGATAAGGAGTCAAGACCGCCAGCATCTTGGGCAATTTGCTGTCTTTTTTCAGCCCAGGCAGGATCTTTGAAAAGTCATCGTATTGTATGTTTCGTCGCAACGATTCCAGCTCTCCGTCAAGCAGCCACTTGGCCACCAAGAGCCGGCGGACGTGCTTCGTCAGGGATGCGAGTACCTGAAGCGGGGCGTATCCCTGTTCAAGGATAAGATTCAGGGACATGATGGCGGCTTCAGTATTTTTTTGGGATACGGCGCCGGTCAATTCATAGAGGGGCTCTTCTCTTGCCCGTCTGACCACGGATTCAATATGCTTTTTTCGAATAGTCTTATCGTCGCCCGCATGGCTGATGAGCTTTTCCAGGGTATTTGCGAGAAGAGCGGGATTGAATCCTATTCTTCCTATGAGATCGAATTCCGCGTCGGCATCTATCTTCATCTCTTGGCGACCAAGTCTTTCTCTTATCAATTCCTTGAGCAGATTATCCTGGCCGCGTTTCAATGCCCCCGGACTCTTTTCTTCCACCGAAAAACGGATAGCTGCCCCGACTTTTTCGATGGCGCGGAAGAGTTCCTTTTTCTTGTCCACTGTATCAGCGAGCATTATCAAGTGATTAGAGGACGGCATGCCCCGGTTGATCGTTTCAAGCAACAGAGCCGCCCCGTCCGTGGGGCCCGGCGCATCCTGCATCCCCGACTGGACTACTAAGCCGGCAGTCTCTTGGAGCCAAGCCATACTCTCATTGCTCTTTTCCACCCCGAAATGCTTCTCCCATTTCTCGTCCGGAAGGTCCGGCAACTCTTCTCCCCGAATGTCATCTATCGTCATCTCAGATAAGGAAATGGCTTCCAAAAGTATCCGCGCAGCAGACTGCTTGTCACCTTTCAAGAACCGGCTGTAGCTTCGAGCGAAAACCTTGCCTGCCGTGGATTTGGAATCAAAATAGGAGACGTCCCTTGCCACAAACACCTGTCTGCCTCCAAAAAGCGGAAACGTCCTGACCCTTTCAACAAGACTGAAAACGCCCTGGTTCTGCCCGTCCATCACGTGCAGATTCGGAGAGCGCTTTTCGTCGGGCAGGAGCCCGGCGATCAACTCATTCATCGCAGACTGGCAGAGATATCGTTCACCCCAGAAGAGATAAACAGGCACCGTCTTTCCAGACTTCACATCATTCAGCAGTTTCTTAAAATCCTTATGATCGAAGACAGGCATATAATACGTTCACCGTTGTCCGTTCACCGTTCACCGGCAGAGTTTATTTATAGACTTTCAGATAATGTTTTTGGGAAGGCAGCAGGGAGGGGATAGTACCTGTTCGTACATCCCCGACCGATAACGCACCCAAAAGCTTTATCTGGAAGTCTATAGTTTGTTTGGTTTGTCTGGTTTTCTTATTCACTCCCGCATACAACTCGGAACTCGCAACCCACAACCCGTAACCCGTATCGCAACCTACCAGTTTTTCACCCCCAAAGCAATCCCGGCCGCGTTTTCTGATAGTGACCATTCTTACCCCTGATCATTTCTTCGTGTCCTTCGTGTGCTTCGTGGTGAATATCTTGGTTGCGGCTTTGCTGCGCTCTTGCGGCTAGAAGTCTGTGCCGTACGGAATTCTAATCTGGAGGGTCATGTCATTCGAGTCTTTTGTCAGCCCTATGCCGGTTGATACATCTATCGATAGTCGGTCGGAAACGGCATATGTCGCGCCGATTGAAAACGATCCGGCATTGAGATCGGTCCCCTGCAGGTGCACGCCGTTTTGAACAGCATCCTGAGTAAACCGCTGGTTTAACGAGAAATTCATGGAGAACTTCTCATTCAGCGCGATCACGGTCCCTATTGCATATTCAAAGCTGTCACCGGGGTCAATGTCTCCATAGGCCACCGGTTGACTGTTCCCATCCACATTTTCCGCCTTGGTTCCGATCGACTTCTTAACATTATAGAAATAGGTCATGTTAAAAAAGAGTATTGCCGGATCCGATGTTTTCACGAAGACAAGGCCGCCCGAATACCCCCAGTGCCCGCTTCCTGTAGGAAATTCCGAGAGCCGTTTGACTCCGTTTACCGTAGCACTCGTGAGGCCGTAGGGACTGCGGCCCGTGGTGCTCTTCACTCCCAGGCTGAAGAGGATATCCGGAGCGGAACCATGCTCCTCGACGAGCTTATACATGAGTCCGGCTTCCAGGTCGCCCAGGCCGCCGTCCTGGGCGGAGTATACGGTAGCTCCGTTTTGCGCCGCATTAGTCTCCTTATCCCGCCTGTAGAGCCACGGAATCTTAACCGACACTTCCCTGTTTTTGAATCCCAGCCTTGCGGTGACGGATGGTATGTAGATGTCCCGCTCAACATCCTTGACTTCTATCTTCCCGATATGAATCGCATCGAAAACCGTGAAACCGCTGATGGAAACCAACTGCCTGCTCGAGCTGTGGGCATATTGAAAGGTGGGCTCCAGAGTAAACCGTCCTTCCTGGAGGAGATCCCCGCCCTTTTCCACGGTTATGCCGGGGATTTGCCTCTTTTCTTCCTCGGCAGCGGCGTCCGGCAACAGAATAGACGACAATACAACGAAACAACAAAAGACGATGAAGAACATCTTCAAACTAACGCCCCCCGCGCTCTTACCCGAAGAACCATTCATCAGCAAGCGCGGTGCCATCCGTCCAAAAACTGGAACGGATGGCCTAGCTCTCGGAATAACCGGTTCTTTCTATGTCACCTTTTTTGCTCAGGGAATGTCTCGCGTGGGGCACAAAACGACACCAGAACGTCCTCTTTCGGCTGTTCAGGGGTATTTAGTGGAACTTGGGGCAGTTTTTCTAGGGGGCATCTTGTCTCATATGTCGCATCTTGTCTCACGCACTCTCTGCACGGTCGAATGATCTCTCTTCGGACCTCCGGACCGGTTCAATCACTCGTAACCGTTCACCGTTATCCGTAAGAACCGGAAAAGCGTTTTTTCTCCGAACAGTCAGTGGTGATCGTATTCTCCGTTAACTGTCAGCCGTAAGAAGCGTAACAAACGTCTTTTCGATGAACGGTGAACGGATACTAACCCTTGATGCAACACAGAAGCCGGATCAAAAGACAAGCAAGATGGGATAACTATTTATGTCCACCTCCCTTATGTCTCTTCGCAGTGGACCGCATAGTATGGGCAACTTCCTTTATCTCTCCGAGATCTTTAACCATCATGGCCCAGCCGTACCAGTATGCATAGTCCGGATTCACGTGGAAACAACCCTGATAGGCCCGCATCCTGTGTTTCATATACATCTGGAAGAGCAACTGATCTATATATGAGAGCTTCTTCGTGTCCCCGCCGCCGGTCTGCATGAAATACAGAAAGTCCGGATAGGCAAATGCGTAGTTCTTCGGTTTTGTTATGATTCCTTCTTTGTAAAGGCCGGCCACTATCTCGATGGCCTCGGCAAGAAGCCGGTCGGTCTTTCGCATCATGGTATCGCCCATTTCCAACTGCGTGCGGGCATAACGCTCGGAGTGGCACTTGCTGCAGGTATCAATCATCTTGTCCCTTTCGGTTTTCCAGGCATCTTCGGTCAATCGCGCCAGATCGACTGCTTTCACCGCTTCAAGACGTGCCGTCGGCTGGCCCGTTTCCGGATTGAGAACCCCAAGGGCTTTCAAAATAGTCATTCTGTCCGCTTTCCACTGCGGATCTTCGGGAAGCGGCAATCTCACTCCCAGAAAGCCCCAGGCTGTTCTGTTCTCATGACTTCCATTGGGCAGATGACAGTTCTGGCACGTGGGAGCCGGGGCGCTTTCAGGCAGATTCTGCGAGTCTCTCGCAAACCATCGGGAACCGTGCTTGGCGCTGCTCCACATCTCCCATTGCGGATGGTCATAGCCCATGTGACACTGCTGGCACGCCCTGGGATCCGCTGCCTCTTTCTTGGAGAAAGTATGCCGGGTGTGGCACTCGTCACAGGAGTTATTCTGGTATCGATAGCCCTTCTCCTTCAGCTCCTTCTTTTGGGCCTCGCTTTTGATCCCCATGTTGTGGCAGCCTCCACAACCCCTTCCGCCTTCCATCAACTCGTCGGGTTCTACATGGGTAATGGGCAGCGCATTCATGGATGTCCAGCCGTAATTGTGTTTGCCTTTCGCAAACTCCCGGAATTGCTTCTCATGGCACTGAGCACACACCTGCTCGTCCGGAAGCCGCACGAGCTCGGCGTCTTTTCGGCCGGTATGACTGCCGTGGCATGTTGAACAACTCACGTCGCTCCGGCTGTGTTTACTGCTCTGCCAATCTCGAACCTGCCCCGGCATGACACCCTCATGGCACATGATGCACGTCTCATCTTTTGCCGCCGCCCAACTGCACGGAAGCAGGGATGCCAGGAAAAAAAGAACGGACAGCGCACCGGCCGGTACCAGTTTCATAGCGTCTCCTTTCTGTTCTACTCGTACTGCTGGTTTTGTTTAGATTTTTCCATGCTGAGAAATCTTATGTCGCCCCTTCAGGGCTCATTTGATCTACCCAAATCCCAAGACGTTGCCCTGGACTGGATTATTTCGCCCCGTTGGGACTATAACAAAGAACTTTTTTTCTTCGTGTTCTTCGTGGTGGAATCTCTTGGTTGCGGCTTTGCCGCCCCGTGCTGCTCCTAAGCCTTCCACAACCCGTGTATGTTGCAATACGCACGTACGGTTATCTCGTTCGCCTCCATCGCAAAAAAGGCATCGGCAACCATACCGGGCGCAAGAAATTGGCGATAGGCCTTTCCGTCGGCAATAGCCTCGATCCACTCGACATAATGTTTTTCTTCCATTGGATGTGCAACGCTTCCGACCTTGACTTTAAAGCCGCCGGCGACCTTCTCAAAAACAGGGACATGCTTTTCCCTGGCGGCATCGACCGTGTTTTCAACGTAAAGCTTCATGGGCTGATTGCAGCACACCAACTCTCCCACCCCTTCATGCACCATCTCCACTATGTTTCCACAGACCTCACACTTGTAGATCTCCAGTTTCTGTGTCATCGATATATACCCTCCTTTGTGTATTCCGTTCTGACTTTGTTAGAACATTATATTCTTCCCCAGTGCCTGTCCAGATCAAAATAATGCTTTCGCCTCGTCCGTCCGGCAGGGCTTCTCCTGCCATCCTTCGACATTCATATTCCAGTCCCCCAGTCAAGGCCGGATGCGACAGGCATCTAAGGACGCTATAGACTTTCAGATAATGTTTTTGGGAAGGCAGCAGGGAGGGGATAGTACCTGTTCGTACATCCCCGACCGATAACGCACCCAAAAGCTTTATCTGGAAGTCTATACTTGCAGGATTGTTTCGTAAGGCTAAAGTGGGGCATTGTGAAAAACGTAAAAAGGGGTTAATCTCAGTATCATTGGCCCCCTGCCGGGGCCATGCCGAGGCCGGATGAACAGCCCTCATCCCGGCTTCTATCCGCCCAGGAGCCTGTCGGATCGTCTGTATTTCCATATCAGTTTCCGCCGATAAGATATCCGGGAATATGAGTCCGCGACAAGACGTCCGTTCCCGTTCGTAATGGAACGGGTGGACGAATCAAAGCAAGAAGGCATTCTTGCGAGACGAACAAGGGGAATAATGTGAGAATACCAGGAGTAGGAGATGAAACCGCGTGTTATTGCACAAAGTGCAGACTTGATCTGCATCACATAATTATGGCCATCGTCGGAGAAAGGATTGTAAAAGTTCAGTGTAAGACGTGCGGCGGTGTACACAAGTTTCGGAATGCCGAAAAGAGCCGGAAGGAGCCCGCTGCAAAAAAGGCGCGGGCATCAGTCAAGAAGCCGGACCTGCCCCCAAAGACACAGGAGTTATGGGAGACCGGTATTAAGAAAGCGAATGGGTCGGAACGGTCTTACCATATGGAAGCGTCGTACAATGTCGGCGAGATCTTCATACATGAAGTATTCGGAACAGGTATCGTACAAAAGACATTTTCCAAGAGGATTCTGGCGCTGTTCAAGGATAAAGAGAGGCTTCTGGTCTCTTCCAACTCCTGACCCGGAGTGCGGGTTCAATGAAATTGCCTAAAAACACCCGAATTCTTGCCGATTCGTTAAGGAAATGCTGAGCGGACCGAAAAAGTGGACTTCACAAAAAAAATAGTCCCCGGCCTCTTCCGGCCGGGGACTATTTCTACCGAATTGAATCAAAGGTTGTTT
>JAZDGK010000225.1:0-6585 GCA_043806955.1 Pseudomonadota bacterium
GAATCTCAGGTGCGAGATCATGAAGGGAATGCCGGACCACCTTGATGCTAAGGAACGGATTACCGTGCCTTACCGGCTTACCTGTCTTGCCTCACCGGCCGAACCAGAAAGCGGCGGAGGCGGAGAAGGAAGCGGATCCGGTGGAATCGGGACGCCTTATAAACATAAATGTGGGGGGGGAAGGGCGATCCACACATGGGGCGGGGGTGTAAGCGTAGACGGTATTCACAGCGATCCGCCTCACCCTGGCGGCAAAGGCGGCCATTGGCATTGGGGAAACGGAGGCGGTGGGAAATGGATAAAAATGTGTGTAAACGGACGGCCCAAACCAAAAGGCCCAGGAGGCTCACCGGACGGGCCCGAACCCGAACCCAAACCGCCGAAGCGCGATCCTGATTGCACTCACAGCCTTCTTGATCCCTTAAGAGGTACCTATGAAGATACTATCACTGACCTGTCTGTCAAAATACCGGGGCATCGTATTAATGTCGTGCGATCTTACTATGATGATGGTTGGCATCTCAACCATCCGGAGCAGGGGCTGAAACTGGTAATTGAGGATTCCGACCTGGCCTATATCTCTAAAACAGGTGTGCTATACTCCCGAGAAGACGAGCAATCTACAGTCTTTACATCCGGAACGGAGTGTCGGATATACTTGGAGGAAGACGGTTATCGCTGGGAAGACAAGTCAGGAAACTGGATTGAGTATGATCCTTCCGGGCGGATGCTTTTCTACGGCGACAGGAACGGACTGAAAGTATCAGCCATTTACGACGCGGTTGACAATAACAGACTAACCGGATTGGCGGATAACCAGGGGAGGCAGGTACTCTGGTACGAATACCTGGACGGAAAAGTCTCAGCAGTGCAGGATGCCTCAGGCCGGCGGGTGGAATACTATTACGAAGCGGACAGGCTGGCCCAGGTAAAGGATGCCCTCGGACATGAGACATTCTACACGTATGATTCGGCAGGACGATTGGCAACCAAGGAGGACCCGGAAGGCCGAAAAGTCTTCATAGCTTATGATGGCAATGGATTCGTGGCCAGTGTGACCGACGACAACGGAATCGGCCAATTCTGGGATTATGCGGATGACGGCGGCTGGGAATTCTACACGCGCACTCGATCGAGCAGCGGGAAGGTGATCGAGAGATGGTTTGACAGTGAGGGGAGGAAAAAGCGTAAGGACATCAATGGAGGTACGGTTGAGACTATACTGAGAGACGGCAGAAACGAAATTTTCAGAGATGCGGGCGGGCGAGAGACTTATCGGGAATTCGATGAATGGGAGAATTTGATAAAGGAGACCTATCCCGACGGCTCAAGCGTTAGATACGAATACGAGACCGGATATGCGAATGCCACCAAGAAGATTGACGAACGCGGGATTGTTACCACCTATCAGTATGACGACGACGGGAACCTCTTGCGGCAGGTCGATGCTGCGGGAACAAACGCCGAACGAATAACCGAATACACGTACGATGCCGGCGGGAATCGGCGGACTGCAAAGCAGGTCGGGGATGCAAACACGCCCGAGGCTATTACGGTCATGACCTATGATGATTCCGGCAATATGGAATCGATAACCGATCCGGAAGGAAATACTTCCTGGTTTACTCATGACATAATGGGGCACATTCTCACGAAGACGGATGGCCGAGGAAAAACCTGGACTTATGAATATGACGACAAGGGACAACTCACCTCGTCAAAAGACCCGCTTGAGAACATTACACAGTTCATCTATGACAAGGTTGGGAACAAAGTAAAGGAAGTCGACGCTGAAGCGAAGCAAATTACCTATCAGTACGACAGTAACGACAATCTTTTAAGCCGCACTACTCCTTCCGGAGTTTACATTTACGAATATAATCTTGACGAGCTAAAAACCAAAGAGACCGACCCGGAAGGAAAAGCAATCCGGTACGAGTATGATCTTGATGGCCGGATGGTAAAGACAATCGATGGGAACGGGAACGAGGTCATTAACGAGTACGGCGACACTGCAGGTGGATGTGCGTCATGCGCGGGGCTTCGGAATCAGCCGAAACGGACTATCTTTCCTACGTTTACAAAGGAATACAATTATGATAAACGTGGCAGGAAGATTGAGGAAAAAGACATCCTGAGTGATGTGGAGGAGTATTCGACTCACTACGGCTATGATCCTGCCGGGAATCTCATGACCAAGGTTGATAAAGAGGAAAAAAATACCAGATATGAATATGATCAATTGAACCGCCTGACATGGGTGACCGATCCATTGCAGCAGGATACGAAATACACCTATGATGACCGGAATAATCTTATCGCGCTGGAAGACGCGAACAATAATGTTACAAGATTCGAGTATGACCGTAATAACAGGCTGATAAAAGAAAAGCGGCCTATGGGACAGGAAACGATTTACCAGTACGATGGGGCCGGGAATCTGGTCGTGAAGACCGACGCGAAGAACCAGAGGATTGAGTATGAATATGATGATGCCGGGAGGTTGACGACCACTCGGTATTTCTCTGCAGAGGATCACACAATGCCGGTCAAGACTGTAACGTTCACCTACAACAAAGTCGGGAAACTCATGAGCTATGCAGACGGAGAGGCCTTGGCCCAGTACGACTATGATGATTCTCACCGTAAGAGGCTTGAGACTGTTGATTACGGCGCTTTTGAGCTGACTTATTCCTATGCGTATTATGGAAATGGCAGGAAGAAGAGCTTTACGGCTCCTGGCGGAAGCACTTATGAATACACGTATGATGCCGCCAATCAGCTCGAAAGCGTCCTGATTCCAGGGCAGGGGTACATTACTTACAATTCATATACCTGGACCAGACCATCAAGTGTAACCCTGCCGGGTGGGACGACTAAGGAATACACTTACGACCCGCTCATGCGGATAGAGTCGATAACGGTCAAAGACCCAGCTCAGAGTGTGCTTATGAATTACGGTTACACTTATGACCGAATGGACAATATCCTGCGGGGGGAAACCGAGCATGGTGCATACGAATACACATATGACGACCTATATCGCTTGACAAACGTTAACAACCCAACCCTTCCGGATGAGGCTTATACTTATGATCCTGTCGGCAATCGCCTGACTGCGGCCGAAACTCCCAGCACGTGGTCATATAACGGAAACAACGAATTGCTCGCATATGGAACCACGGCTCACCAGTACGACGAGAACGGTAATACCACGCAACGTAGGTCGGCCAGCGAGATCGCAAACTCGGTCTATGACGTTGAGAATCGGCTGGTACGCGTGCAAGATGGCGCCGGTACTGTAATTGGTGAATACTATTACGACCCATTCGGGCGCAGGTTATGGAAAGATGCCGGCGGGACCAGGACATATTTCCTGTATTCCGATGAGGGCATGATCGGCGAGTACGACGGCAGCGGTACGGAAATCAAGGCGTGCGGTTACAAACCTGATTCCACCTGGACCACTGATCCGTTATTCATGAAACAGGGGGCACAGTATTACTTCTATCACAATGACCACCTTGGTACGCCAATACAGATGACGGCGACGAATGGAGCCGTGGTCTGGTCGGCTAAGCACAAGGCATTTGGCGAGGCGGACGTTGATGGAGGATCGGTGGTGACGAACAATCTCAGATTCCCCGGCCAATACTATGACCAGGAAACGGGACTGCATTACAACTGGAATAGGGATTACAACACGCAAGCTGGAAGGTACCTTGAGGCTGATCCGATTGGTTTGTTGGGAAGCGAACTCGATTATCAAGCACACGGCTATTGTAAGCAAACTATAAACAACGGTGAACTTAATCAATTATATCCGTATGGCGTAAACAATCCTATTAACAAAACAGATCCTTCGGGTCTTATGAGTAGTAGAGGTTGTAAGATTGTCTGCGGTATATTAGGGGCCGTTTGCATCGGAGCGTGTCCGGCATCAGGGCCGTTAGGAGTTCTTTGTGTTTCCAGTTGTATTCTTGCTGCTGATTTGTGTATGAAGTCATGCGATTGTCGATAGTCTCTGTCGTCTGGCAGCCTATAAAAGTACAATGTTAGTATTCTGAATAGTGAAGATGAATAGACCAGAAGATCAACAAGAAATGCTGATTCATTTAATTATTAAGTGGTTTCAGCAACGCTTTTATCGTAACAGATTGAGAGACCGCTTACTTTGCTATGCTATCATGAGCTTTCTTATTAATATTTATGTATTCTTGACTGCATATCGCAACAACGCCATTTTATTGTTTCCAGCTTTGCTCTTATGGATTGTTGTAGCTGGAGGTAGTGCCTATGTTGTCCGTAAGAGCATCTCTACACGAATCGTACGAAACACATACAAGGAAATTCAAACAGGGGTCAAAAAGCGTGTTTTATTCGTTGGTATTTGCTTACTCATTCTATATCTCTTTCAGAGAATGAAAATCTCAAATACTGTATTCCATTCATTTGTAGCAATTCCTGTAACATTATCATTTTTTTTTGCTACAGTCATAACATTCGTCTGGCTGCTTCGTTACGAGTCAAAAAAGGGTACCGTGCTCGTTATTAAGGAAAGGAAAAGCTGAGGGGAAAGCGATGGGGACGCCCTTGACATTGGACAAAACGGGAAGGACCAATAGACGGAAGCATGCGGGCGTCCATAAAATCATAAGCCGGGTAGGGTGTGTCAGCGGCCGTGTGAAAATGTATCAAGAACGGCAAGACGGGGATGAGGGACGTCCATAAGATTATAAGTTTCCCACCCAATCAACCAGTTTCCAGGGTGGGAATCCCCAGCCGTGAATTGGCCGATTTGGACGGCTGGGTTGGGGACGAGAGGTTGCGCATCTATTCTATGGGAGCTGGTTCGATATCAGATATGAAAAGGTTTCAGGAAGTCGGTCCGAGAGCGGTACGGTCTGGGAGGGAATGCAAGGTCGGCTGTCGATTACAAGTTATTAAACTCTTCGATTGTAAGCTCTGCCTGGTGGAGCAGCCTTGTAGGGTGGGCATCTTGCCCACCGGAATCGGATGGGAAGGCCGATGACGATTCTACGATGTCAAGGGGCAGCGATTGATTTCCGGGCGCTTACGGTCTGGGGACCCCAAAAGGTGGGCTACAAGCCCACCCTACGAACTACGAACTATGGGTCAGGAAACGGTTTACGAGGAACGTAGGGTGGGCTTTGCCCACCGATTCTCCGGATGGATGCGGTGGGATTGTCATGGGCCGGAGAACGAATGACAACCGGGTTCGGGAATGGCCAATGGTCGGCCGATAGGACGGTGGGCAAAGCCCACCCTACGAAAAAGCAAATATGCACGGATGTTCCTATGTCCAAGGGACATTCCTGATTGGAAATTGGTTATTGAGCATTGAGCCGGGCAGTAACGTAGGGTGGGCTTTGCCCACCGATTCTCCGGATGGATGCGGTGGGATTGTCATGGGCCGGAGAACGAATGACAACCGGGTTCGGGAATGGCCAATGGCCGGCCGATGGGACGGTGGGCAAAGCCCACCCTACGAAGAGGATCGAAACAGACGTACGAAGTGATCGGTGTTCAAGTTACTTTCGGAGATCGGAAGATGCGAAAGACTCACATTCGGAAACAGATGTTGGAAGCTCTATTGTGTCTGGGGGGCATTTTTTTTCATTGTACTTGGGCTGCCCGCTTTGTCCCTTGCCGTGTGCGTCGAGGTCAAGATTGAGATCCAGCAGACAGGTAGGGTGGGCTTTGCCCACCGATGACTCGGATTGATGCGTAAAAGACGGATCGGAATGGTAAACATGGATCGGACAACGGGCGGTGTGATTTGGGTTGCGACAATCTATGCCGAACTATCAAAGGGCGCGTGAGGGCAACACATATTTTTTCACCGTGGTTACGTATCAACGTCGGCCAATTCTTTGCCTGGAACGATCACGGGCGCTCCTTCGGGAGAGCGTCATCAAAGCCCGCACCGATCACCCCTTCGCAATTGAGGCGTGGGTATTGCTGCCCGATCACATCCATTGTATTTGGCGGTTGCCTGAAGGGGACATGAACTACTCCCTGCGGTGGT
Organism: Pseudomonadota bacterium; assembly: GCA_043806955.1. Classification (GTDB taxonomy): domain Bacteria; phylum Desulfobacterota; class QYQD01; order QYQD01; family JAZDGK01; genus JAZDGK01. The sequence goes on from JAZDGK010000225.1 coordinate 6,050, forward strand.
CATTGATTAAAGCGGAGTTCACGAAAGGCTCTAAGGAGGGCTTGACCTGCCGGAGGGGACCGACTCGCGGAAGAAGCACAGGGAAGCCACGGTGTGGCAACGACGATTTTGGGAACATATGATTCGAGATGACCGGGATTTTTCAGCTCATTGTGATTACATCCATTACAACCCGGTGAAACACGGTTTGGTGAGGGCGCCGGGGCAGTGGCGGTATTCCAGCTTCCATCGTTTTGTCGAAAAGGGGTTGTATGCGCCGGATTGGGGAGCAATGCCGATAGAGATTGCCACGGGCATTGGACGAGAGTGACGGCGGTCGGCGAATGTGAAGCGCGGATGTGCCGGAATGGACGCCAAAAAGACGGTGGGCAAAGCCCACCCTACGAAAAAGCAAAAATGGGGGTATCGGGTTGACTCCAGTTCATATTCGTTATCACTCTGAATAGACAGGCTTTTTGGCTACTTGCGCCTCTTGTCATAAGAAATGGACCAAAATTCAGATAATTCAGTTAATTGCGGGCGATTAAGTGGAGTCA
>JAZDGK010000226.1:0-12261 GCA_043806955.1 Pseudomonadota bacterium
GGTTGACGAGAGAAGGAGAGTGGGTCGAACCAGAGACGAAAGGGCGGCAATACTTTCCGAATTGAGAAAGAGACATCTACAGAAACAAAAAGAACCGGAGGTAGACGTAGATGAAGCACCGGAACCCTCGAATCCTGAAGAATGAAAGCTGTATAACCGTTGACCGTTCACAGTTCCAGATTTAACCGTGAACCTGGAACCAGCATCCAGCAGCGGTCCGCATGGACTCGACTCTCTCAAGTTTTGTAACAATTTAGTGCTTTGAAAGAACGCGCTGAATCTCAATGCAAAATGAAAAATGCAGAATGAAAAATACAAGATCTCGAAACAAATCCTTTAGATTTTGAAATTTGCACTTTGCATTTTGCATTCAAGTTTAGCCAATTTTTCAAAGGGCTAAACTGTTACGAAACATCAAACCCGGATCTTGATGACAAGGATCCTTAAGAATCAGGAGGAAATGATGCGCAGATTATTTGTCTTATTTTTGGCAGGACTTTTCGCAGTAATGCTTGTCCCAACAGCAAATGCACAGATTTTCGGCTCCGTAGGAGCAGCAGCTCCACCGGTGCGTGCGCCTTACGGGCAACCGTATTTCTTCGGCCATTTCGGTATCTTTGAACCTAACGACAAACGGGAGGGGCTCAGTGGGTATGATTCAGGCGCCTATTTTGACGTCGGAATCGGTTCGAACGTGGCGGCTAATCTTGCCATTGAAGGTACGATCGGTGTTTATTCGGCTGACGGTCCAGGCGACGTTGTGGTCCTGCCCGTCACAGTCGGAGCCCGCGTAGTCATACCCACGCGAACACTGGAACCCTATGCCGGAGCCGGAGTCGGTTTCTATCATGTTGATGTCGAACAGGATTCCCCCCGGCGGATTGACGATTCCGATCTGACCATCGGCGCGTATGGCATGCTTGGTGTGGATGCCTGGATGACCCCAAAAATTGCTCTCAACATAGAGGGCAAGTATCACTGGGCCGAACCGTCCCTAAGTGGCTACGACGTCAAGGTCAGCGGGTGGATGCTCACTCTCGGTGTCCGCGTCGGGTTCTAGGCAATACTGTTGAATTAAGCTGGTGCTGGAAGACACTAAATGTGGCACAGCCGCCCTCGGCTGTGCCGCATGCATCTGCTTTAAGGAACAGGGATCTGGGTTCAGACCTCCTTAATTCAACAGTATTGCGGCTTCTAGGAGCCTGTCGGACTTTAGGGGTGATCCACTGCGGAAGTGGGGGGAAAACGGCCCAAATACCCCGCAGAGGCGATTGCTTGATTTGAATTCACCGGACCGGTGAACCGCTACTTGCGGCGTCAGCTTCGCGAGCGCCGTGTCGGCGAAAAGGCTGTTTCAGATTTTTGTGCGGTTTGTTCTTTCTGTTTTTCCGCCCGTTCGAAACGCTTCTTTGCGGACCGCGATCCTTTCGTTGGAGGTGGGGGGGGCGGCGGGTCCTTGTAGGTCATAACTTTTAATCGGGTTTCGGGGATACCTTCCGGAGGGTTGTCCTTCATATGGGTTACACCATCTTTGTCGACCCACAGATAGACGGTTCCGGCTTCCGCCGGTCCTGCCGCGAAAAAAAGAGCAAGAGTTCCAGCCGCTATGAGTTTCTGAATAGTATTCATTTCCCGGATTCACCCTTTCACCGGTCAGCGATTATCTGCCTGAGAAAACCAAGTAAAACTCAGACCAAAGCTACCCGCACATGCGGCACAATATATAGACTTCCAGATAAAGCTTTTGGGTGCGTTATCGGTCGGGGATGTACGAACAGGTACTATCCCCTCCCTGCTGCCTTCCCAAAAACATTATCTGAAAGTCTATAGTATAGAGCCTCTTGCAAAACGTCCTCTTTTGCCCAATCTCTGCGTCAGGCTCAAATTTTAATCCTCGAAATACGTCCAGTATTCCGCCGGTTAAAATCTTCGCCTTCCTTGCCCTTGGCCAAAATTGAACATTTTGCAAGAGGCTCTATAAAAAGCGAAATATGAACAGATCTTCAGTTTTTAACCTTCCAGCTAAACGTATCAACAAATGCCTTGCCGGAAACAAGGGCGGGCGAAAGTCCAAGAATTGACAGATCCACGGAGGCGGCCCGCTTGATTTGAATTCACCGAACTGGTGAACCGCTACTTCTGGCCTCCGCTTCGCGATTGCCGTTTCGGCGAAAAGTCCGGTTCAGATTTTTTTGCGGTTTCTTTTGCTTTTTTTTCCGCCCGTTCGGAACGCTTTTTTGCGGACCGCGATCCTTTCGTTGGAGGTGGGGGGGGCGGCGGGTCCTTGTAGGTCATAACTTTTAATCGGGTTTCAGGGATACCTTCCGGAGGATTGTCCTTCATCTGGGTTACACCATTTTCGTCGACCCACAGATAGACGGTTCCGGCTTCCGCCGGTCCTGCCGCGAAAAAAAGAGCAAGAGTTCCAGTCGCTATGAGTTTCTGAACAGTATTCATTTCCCGGATTCCCCTTTCAGCGATCAGCGATTACCTGCCGGCAGAAAACCCAAAGAGAAACATTACACTAAAGCTGACCGCAGATACGGTACAATATAGTATAAAAAGCGAAATATGAAAAGATCTTCAGCCGTTAACTTTTAGCTTTTTACTTTTTATCGTCAATGATCTAAACTAACATTAAATCCTCATAATTCTGTGAACAAAATATAGACAGGCTTTTTTCTGCCGGGAAACATACCAGCTCTCGCACCGGATTTTTTCCGCATCGATCAACGTAATTCTCTGTGTCTGAGTCATGAATCGCCTGCTGGACTCTTCTTCGGGGAACAGTCAACGGTGAACGGCCGTCAGTTACGAATTAACCGGGAGGTGGTTATCATGACGAGACAGGGGTCGTCCATCAGCCTGCAACGCCAGGCATATCTTGCATTGGGCATTACGGTTATTATCGGATTGTTCATGGCTTTCGTCGCGTCGTCCTGGTGGCTGGTCTTCCCCGGAATCGCGGGTGTTCTTCTACTGACGGGGGCAATTAGCGGAAGATGCAAGATTATTAATCTTATCTCAAAACTGCCCTGGAACTCATATCATTCGGGAGACATCGAGAACGAGACCTCGCTCCGGAAAGAAAAACGCCGCGTCGTTATTCATGGCCGTTTCTAGGAGCCTGTCGGGCTTAGGGGATCGTCACGAGGAAGTGGAGAGACGAGACCAAATATTCACGAATTTGAGGCGCATAGTGTTGCTATGCAACGAACATTCGGGGATATTTGGGCCGTCCCCTCCACTTTCCGCAGTAGATCATCCTAAGTCCGACAGGCTCCTGGACTCATTCTCTTCTGCAATCATATCTCCAATGGTTTCCCGACCCAGCGACCCTTCCAGAGCCTTTTCAGACCTTCTCACGATATCATTAACCTCCGGTACAAAAGAGAGCACTTTTTCATCAAAATCTTCCTGTACCCCGGTTCGCACCGCGTCAAATACCTCCTTGACCGCCATCTTCCCCGCAGCCCGTCCAGGGAGATATGAAGGAGGGTCCTCTCCGGTTTCAACAACCAGTCCTTTAGCCTGCAAGATGTTTAGGACATCGAGCACAGGGCCTGCCGGTATCCCCAGATGGTCGACGAGTGAGTCCAAGGTCCAGTGCCTCTTGCCGGAGGAAAAATCGCGGGCGATGAAGAAGACTATTATGAGCGCCAGTTTCTCCTCGATCCGGCCGCTCAGGGTCAAAACGCCCCCAGTCGAAAGCAGGCGCGGATACTGGAAATAGAACGAGACCTGTGCTCCGGTCAAAAGAATCAGCCATCCTAAATAGACCCAGATCATAAAGAGAATCAGAATGGCCAGACCGGAATAAATCGCCGCATATTTTGCCGAAGACACAAAAAAAGTCGCAAAAACCCGTCCGATTATTTCCCATACTGCTCCGGCAAAAAGGCCCCCTGCCAGCGCCGCCGTAATCTTGACCTTGGTGTTTGGGAGGAATACGTACGCAAAAGTGCAGGCCAGGCTCACCAGCATCAGCGGAAAGAACAGGCCCAAGAAATAGATTGTGGTTCCAAACGGCTCTATCGAGACGAGCTTTTGCACGATTGTTGTGCTCATTACTGAAGCACTTATGCCTATGGCCGAAAAGACCAGAATAGGGCCTACCAGAAGCATGCTGAGATAGTCGCTGAATCTCCGGGCAAAGCTTCTCGATTTCTTCACGTGCCAAATGTAGTTGAATGCCATCTCGATCTTATGAATAAGCGAGACTACGGTCAGGAGAAGGAAGACCATTCCTACGGAACCGAGTACGCCGACCTTGGTCCGCTCTATGGACCCGATAATCTTTTCCGTAATCTGCGAGGCCTCCGGCCCCAGTGGGGCGAGCATGTTGTTGAGCAGAGGTTCGACCTGGTTATGAACCCCAAAGGCCTTCAAAACGGAAAAACTCACTGCCAGCAGAGGGACCAAGGAGAGGAGTGTCGTATAGACAAGGCTGGTGGCCCTTAATTCGAGCTGCCGGTTCGAAGCATCTTTCAGGGAGAAGTAAATCAGTCTCAAGGACCTTTTGAGAAAAAGACCCGCTTTCGTTCTCGATAGTCTCAACTCAGCATGATGCAATCTTTCTGAAAAGAAATGCCTCACTCTCGTCACTATCTCCGAAGTCTTTTCTTCCACCATAGTACAAAACCGCTCGTCTCAGAACTTGTACAAATCAGCGTTGGAATGTTTTGTTGCATTCTAAATAATGCACGTGGAATAAGCAAGTTATTAGATTGGTGTCGAGATTGCGTCAAGGCTCTTGAAACTACGAATGACACTAATACACGCGAATAATTCAACCTGAAAGCAGGAAAGTCTAAGGTTGAGGCTAAGGTACTCAGTACTCAGCACTCAGCACTTCCTATGTTGATTCGGTCCTTCTACCGGGAGGCGCACAAAGAACGTGGTTCCCTTACCGGGTGCGCTCTCTACACCGATTTCTCCGCCGTGCTTCCTTATGATCCTCTGAACTATGCTCAATCCAAGGCCCGTACCTTCCCCGACCGGTTTCGTGGTATAGAAGGGTTCGAAAATTCTGGTCAGTTCCTCGGACTTGATGCCTTTTCCCGTATCGCTTATTCTAACTTCCACGACACGTTCGCACCCATTGAGGAGCCGTGTCGCCATTCTGATCTCTCCGAAGCCATCAATGGCGTGAGCAGCATTTGTCAGCAGATTCATGAAGACCTGGTTTACTTCCTGCGCATAGCACAGGACATGAGGAATATCGCCATAGTCTCTCACAACCGTGGCCTTGTATTTGATTTCATTCCACACTATCCGTAGAGTACTCTCCAAACCTTTATTGATATCGGTATACCTGGTTTCTCCTTCCTCAAGATGGGAGAACTCCTTCAGGCCCGTCACGATGCCTTTAATCCGTTCAGTTCCGTCCTTTGATTCGGCAATGATATTCTCGAAGTCGGACAGGACGAATTCGAGGTCCATTCCCTCCCTCAGTTCCCGTACGTTCTCAATAGTCCGGGACAAGTCTGCGAAGCCTGAACGGGTCTCATCTCTCGCCAGGCATTCCAGCCGCTGATATTCACCAAGAAGTCCGTTCAGATCCTTCCTGTATTCGTCCAGCGTGGAGAGATTTGTGTCAATAAACGAGATGGGACTCTTGACCTCGTGGGCGATACCCGCTGCAAGCTGGCCTATGCATTCCAGCTTCTGTGATTGAATAAGCTGGTTTTCCAACATTTTTCGTTCACTTATGTCACGAGCTACAGATATGGCGACGTCCAGCCCGTGCAGGTTGAACCGTTGCATGTTGCTTTCAACGGGGATTCTTTCTCCATCCTTTCTCAGAAGGGCCGTTTCAAAGAGCACGCGTTCCTGCGTATCCGGTCGGCCCATTGCCATATTGTATTCTGGAGCGGTTATTTCTTCCGGAGACAACCCGAGCAGCTCTTCCCGCGAGTAGCCCAATCTCCGGCAAGCCATATCGTTCACCTCTATAAAACTGCCCGGCATCCCATCGCTCCCAATGTGATTAACAAAGACGGCGTCGTCTCCGCCGTTGAAGAGAGCACGGTATCTCTTCTCGGAAGCCGCTATCCGTATCTTATCCTCCCAGGACCTTTGCTCGCTTATGAAGAACCCGATCAGCAACATTGCCAGGAGAACGGTTATCATAATCGGCGCGAGGCGGTGAATAGCCACCTGACGCTGCCAGTTTCTCGCATCGATATCGATACCCAGTACGGCGAGGACAGGCCCTGTGCGAGACTCGCGAACGGCCGTATGTCCCGAAAGCCACATACCCCACTTGTCGGAAACAGGACCCTCTACAAAGGGTCGACCCGTTCGAAAAATCGATAACAACAGCGGACTCGACGCCGGATAGATCTGACCCGGCGGAGAATAATCCTTTGAGTTTTCAGGTTCGGAATCAACCAGAAAACGAACTTGACTGTTTTTGCAGCCCATCAGGTATATGAAACGGGAATCAGGGTTAAAATGCCTGATACTGTCTAGATGCTTTTTCAGACACTCATACTCCGGCATATTTATGTCTTCAGGCTTCCCGGACAGCATTCTTATCTTGCCCCGGTCCAGGCAGTCAGCTATTGTCTTTGCCCGGCTGTCAAGATGATAGCGTATGTTCCGGTCTGCATAATGACCGGCCATATCTGTGAGCATCCAACCGAAGACACTGGCCGCTATCGCCCCTAAGATCACCCTGGCGATATAGTTGAAACCCCGCTTCATAACAGGTAAGCCCATATCAGCCACACATAGATCCTGAGAACGCCTCCAGAGGAGCAGGACAATCGCAAAGCCGACAGATATCTCGATCAGTTTTTCCGCTCCGGCGAATGCCGTCCAGTAGACACTTGTCAAATCTGCAGTGCCTTCAAAGGCAAAATCGACATTCAATCCGACCATACTGCCAAGCGCGCATACTGGCAGGAAAAAGACAAGAACGCCCCATTCTGAGATTCCAACCCGTTTCGATACGATCAAATCCCGTCCGAATGCTGCGAGAGATACGAAAGAAAGACCCATGCTCAAGAACCAGAATGCCTGGAGTAGCACCGAACCACCCAGGCTCATTTCGAGCAACTTCGTCCAGTTCCCCAACCCCTGAAGTACGGCGAAGATTCCCAGGGATGCCCATTGCGTGCCCCGCCGTTCTCTGCGTTTCAGCAGCAAGAAAACCGCGGCAAACATGACGTAAACCAATCCCGAAAGGGCCAGAAGGAAATCGATTTGGTTTTTGAGGAATTCGAGCATATGCGGGTTGCGCGTTGCGAGTTACGGGTTATGAGACATCTCCCTACTCTATTGGTTTAAAGCAGACCAGGAGCTATCCGGTACTATAGACTTTCAGATAAAGCTTTTGGGTGCGTTATCGGTCGGGGATGTAGGAACAGGTACTATCCCCTCCCTGCTGCCTTCCCAAAAACTCTATCTGGAAGTCTATATGATGATCCATTTCGGAAAGAGGGAGGACGACTGCTTAGTCTGACAGATTTGTAGCAATACGGATGCCACAGCGCGGCAGGCAAATGCTCAGGTCGGATTTCCGGGGTCTTCACAAAAAGTTGGCGTGGTGGGTGAAAAAGGAAATATGAACGTGCTGCTGGAAACAGAACGCTGCTATCCCTTTAGTAGAAAACTATTTCCTTATGGAGAGAAATCATTGTTCATCAATCCGAGCCACAAAGGCACCAAGACGCAAAGAGAGCAAAAAGAATATCATCAGGAAAACACGAAAACAGGAAAGAATAAGAGTTTATTTGGTTTGTTTGGTTTGTTTGGTTATTCGTTGCGTCCGGGTCACCGCGTCTCCCCTTCTCGGCGTCTTTCCTTCTCTCATTCCGCAATCCCCTATCCGAAATCCAAAATGGAACAGCCCGCAACGTCAAGATCTAATGATACTCAGAAAGTCGTCTATTTCAGAAAGCCCGTGATCTACTTTTCGCAGTATGGTCTTGACGTCGTCAAGGGAGAGAGACAAGGCATTCCAGGCGGCCATGTTGATGTCCGGTACAAGTTCATCACCTCCCGAACCAATGTCCAGGCCGCGGCAGATTATATCCGCCATGTGTATCACCGAACCAAAAACCAGATCCTCTCTTCTTTCGGTCAATAGATTCGGAGAATGATGATAACCGATTCCCTGACAGAGATTGGGTGGGAAATGCCAGTTCTTGACTATCATATGGCCGATCCAGGCGTGATCGACGCCGAGAACCGCCTCTTCCGCGGCCCGTATCGACATATCCTTCTCATTCACAAGAGCCATTATTTCGTCAAGATCCTTCCGCAGAAACTGCACGACGAAAACCTTGCCGATATCGTGCAGGAGGCCGCCAATGAACGCCTCCTCGGGTTGTTTTTGTTTAGCGCGCTCTGCAACATTTCTGGCAATGAAAGCCGTGCCCACGGAATGCTCCCAAAACCGGCCGACATCAAAAACGTTGCTCCCTTTGCCGCCGGCGAATGCCTGAAGGACCGAAACGGAGAGGATGATATTCCGCACCGTGCTGAACCCCAGAAGTACGATGGCTTGTGAAAGGGAACCGATCTTACCCTGAAATCCATAGAATGAGGAATTCACCAGCCGGAGGATCTTCGAGGTCATTGACTGGTCGTAAGAAACGGTCTCCGCGACCCTCTGGATGTTGACGTCGATGTCTCGGAGCATCTGCACCGCCTGGACGGCCACCGCCGAAAGAGTAGCAAGCTCCATGGACTCCTTGACCTTAGTTCTTATGTCCTGCCGATCCATGCGAGCTCCTTTCTCTCCAGTATTCCCTGAGGACTTCCTTGAATCCCATCATTGCCCGGTTGTCAGGGGAAGCGAGGCGGAACTTCCGCTCAAGGAGCGCCTCTGCTCTTCGCATTTCCTTTTCAACCGCCTCCGGTCCTGACTCGACCACTTCTTCTTCGAACTCGACAGGGACACCGGAGATTCCCAATCGCTTTAACTGGTTAATAAGACTCTCGGTCAATTCCATCCCTTCTCTAAGGATTAACTGGCCCTTATCGTTCTGGACGTCCTTGCCTGTAATCATTCCAGGCTGAACCTTCTCAATTCTTACACTCTTACAAATGCGATTACTCGGCATAACTATCTCACCACTCTCCCCTAAAGACTCACCTTGGGGCTGTGACCGGCCATTCCCGTTACAGAAGGTTACAGTTAGGTCATGTTTTTCACCCGTCGCGATGTAACCAATTTATACAGGCGCTCACATCTCTTTGCAATATCCGGACCATTTCAAAGGCCCAAGCCGAACCGAACCGGCATGCCGCCTGCTCCCACTTCTTATCGAGGAAACAGAGCGTTTGTTGCCATACTTAAGGGGACCTATCTCTCGTATGAGCCGGAACGGCCCCATGTTTGATGATACTATCGCCTAGATTCCGTGTAACAAGACGTTACGATTTGCCCGATATCGGGCTGCCCCGGCTGTAACCTTTCTACACGCCCAGAGTTTTTATCCGGAAAATGCCGTTTCCGGATTCGATATTCCAGAAATTTGGAAACAACTACGAACTCAGGTTCAAAGTTCCACGGTTCACGGTTCAAGGTTCAAGGTTCAAGGTCAGAGAGCGATGAACCTTAATGACCTAGAAATAGTTCATAGTTCTGGGTTCATAGTTAGAATCATAACCCGGAACCCGGAACGCAAAATATGAAGAGCGCAAGGCAACTAACTGTGAACCGTGAACCCGACAACCTGAGTAATTACAACACGCAGGTTGGGTTGAACGGAGTGAAACCCAACAAATTGGCTACTTGTAAACGTATATCCACCCCACTATAGGATCTATCGCATGGAATTTCTTGACCTTGTCCAGGTATGCTTCCCTGAGCACTGCGCCTTTGGGCATAAGCAGACGGCCGGAACCGGTTCTCAGATCTCTTGCCAGGACCATGTCCGGTTTCAGATCTTCCAGCGTAACTGCGGTTTCGGATCGTTCTGTTTTCCTTATCTCAGAAAACGCCTCGATAGCCGCGGACACAATCGTCGGATCAAGCCTTTCTCCTGCCAGCTCAAACAGTCGTGATAATGCCTGCTCTCTCGTTGTGTTCCTGCGGGCGGAGAGATGGTCAAAGACATCGGCAACGGCAATGATGCGTGCTCCGAGCGGTATCTTATCCCTGGCCAAGCCTTCGGGATAACCGCTTCCGTTGAACCATTCGTGATGGTATTTTACCAGGGCGCTGATCTGATGCAGCTTAGGTACGGAATTGAGTATCGCATAACCCAGCACCGGATGCTGCCTGTACAGCGCCTCCTCGGCTGCGGTCCGGCCGGAACCCTCTTTTCTTATCACCTCCCGCGGCGTGCCGATCAATCCAATATCGTGCAAAGATCCCGCGGCCTCGGTCAGATCCTGCGCTTCATCACGCAAATCACACTTCTCAGCAATAAGTCTGGAAAGGACCGCGACTCTTTTGGCATGGCCCCCCAGCGCCGGATCATGCAGCTCTATGAGATCCAGAAAAACCCGTATTGTCTGGTAATAGCTTGTCTGAAGCTCTTTGTACAGGCCGTCAAGCTCTTGGTTCTTTTCTGCAATTTCCTGTGTCCGTTCGTTGACCTTTCTCTCGAGACTCTCGTTGAACTCCTGCAGCTCGGCGTTTTGCCGTGCAGCCAGAGCAAGGAGCCTCCGGTTTTCGTCCTTGAGGTTATGAGTATCGATAGCCTGCTTGATCGTAGCCTTCAGATCGAGATCGTTCCATGGCTTGGTTATAAACCGGTATACCTGACCCTGGTTTATAGCCGCCATTGCCGCGCTGATGTCCGCATAGCCGGTGAGCATGATGCGCATGGCTTCGGGCTGCAGGTCTCTCGCCTGCGCCAGAAACTCGGTTCCATCCATTTCCGGCATTCGCTGGTCGGATATGATCACCGTGACCGGTTGGTCCCGGAGGATATCGAGGGCCTTTTCTGGACTTGAGTTCGCAACTATATTATACCCCTCCCTGCGCAACAGACGTTGCAGAGAGGAAAGGATGTTCTCCTCATCATCGACCAGGAGAACCGTATCAACTGTTTTCTCGACGGTCTCCAACTCAGCCATCCGATTTTTCCATGTGGGAAATCACCGCACAGTCCTCGCCGTTAATCTTAAGAAACGAAAGCACTGACCCTCGGCGCGGGACCTCAAATATTCTCTTCGACAGCGGGACACAGGATACATGGAAACCTGTTCCGCCATCGTGCCTGTACTGCCAGTCCTGCTGTTCGTTTGTCTCGATCGCCATCCCTACTGTATCAACCAGGTTCTGTCCGAAATGGTCTTTCAAATGGGTGGCAAGTATGAGGCTGCCGTTTTTCTCGAAGTAGTCCCTGGCCAAGCCGTTGACAAAGACGATGTTCCCCTCCTCGTCCGTACCGATCACCGCTATGGGAAGACTCTCTATCAGGTCTCTCACCAGTTTTAATGCCTCGTTCTGCCATTGGATTTCGGCTGTCCTGTTTTCCACTTCTCTTTCCAGGTTTTTGTTCAGGTATCGAAGCTCCTCGTTTTGATCTGTAATCGTGTCGGCCAGTTTTTTGTTCTCCCGCAGCAGCTTGGCCATTTCAAGCGATTCCCTGATTGTAACCTTCAGGGCATCGTCTTCCCAGGGCTTAAGCATGAACTTGTATACATTGCCGACATTGATGGCCTCGGTAATCGAATTCACGTCCGTGTAGCCGCTCAAGATGATGCGGATCGTATCCGGACATAACTCCTTGACCTTGGCCAGGAATTGCACCCCGGTCATTTCCGGCATGCGCTGGTCCGATATTATGAGATCCACACGCTGTTCTTGAAGCAACTTCAACCCTTCCATTCCACTGGAGGCCGTCAGCACCTGATAGGGCTCACGGCGAACCGCCCGCTTCAGAGCGTTGAGAATATTGACCTCGTCATCAACAATCAATACGGTTGCTTCGTCCATCTTGTTCTCTCTCCCCGTCTACGACCCAAAAGACCTGCCACAAAGGCACGAACATACTGGCAGAAGCCGCTCTTATCTCTAAGCGTCCAGCAAGAGTCCCGCCTTCACTTCGTGCACACATGCCGTTACAAGCCGTCCAGTTCTCTCCGGGCATTGGCCCGGGATATTTCTTCCACGGTTGGAAGGGTTACAGGCATTAGGAGCCTGTCGGACTTAGTACAGCTCCACACAAATGCGTACCCAATAACAATACCCGGATAGGCGGGGTTTTCTAACCCCGCCTGTGGACGCCTCGGTCGCTGGGCGGCCCTGGAAAGGACCGCCTATCCGACGGGGGAATTTCACCATAATGGATA
>JAZDGK010000227.1:0-6942 GCA_043806955.1 Pseudomonadota bacterium
GCAAGGTCACGTTTTCGGCATTAGACCCATTGCTGCTCGATTACGATTACGAGCACCGCTGCGCTGAGCACGAGCACGATGAACCGAATGGTGAGTTAACTCAATAGTCATCAACAATTATGACGAAACTCGATACATATACCAATCGTGCCGCCCCTCGGCTTCTTCCCGGCCAAACTCGGTGTAGTCGGCATAATCTGAAGCCTCCCGGCCGCGTTTGGCATTGGAAATCATTTTGCTCATTTCCTTGGGCAAGACACCGGTCTTGACAAAATGCCTATTGAAAAACGATCACCCCGGCAGGGCTCTTGCTGTCAAGGGCGGCCAGAGCCAAAATAGCCCTTGCCGCCGTAAATATCGCATAATACGATCGCCCAATGGCATCACCGAACAAGGATTGCCTTTATGAGTTCTTCCGAAGCCGCCGGCCGTTAGCGCCCCTTCTCCATGCGATATTGCGTAAAATCAGGCCCCGAATCACAGCCGAGGGCGGCTGTGCCACATGCATCTCACTCTGAGGAACAGGATTTGGATTCAGACATCCCTAACCCGGACAAGCCGGAAATCCGAAATTCTAAATCCGAAATCCGAAACAAATTCGAATGACCAAAAACGGAAAATTCAAAACGCTAGAAAACAAGACAGCGCCGCGTTAATGAAATGAAAGTCTTGCCGGATAATGCGCGAATATTTTCCCTTAGTGACTAATTCAACAGTATTGGCGGACGGGGGTGCGGGGGAATCAATCTGATCGTTTGGATAAGCCATTTCTCCGTATGACGGACTTATGGGTAAAGGGGCAGACCTGGAAACGTGTTGTTCCTCCGGTCCGTGGCGGACCGGAGGAACAACCGAATATTGATCAGGAGCAGGTGCGCCAGTTGAAGTTGAGATTCGTGCAGGAACCTCGTCTGTACTGGACGGGCTATTTGTTTCGTTGCCTCCTGAGCCCTACCAGCCCAACCAGACCGCTTCCCAAAAGATAAACTGCACCAGGGATCGGAACAGGGTCCCCGTAGCTCTGGAGTTCTGCGATAGAATACATATTATCTCCACCAGTAGCATATACTTTCAAATACTGAGCCTGCCTGGGTGCAAAATCAAGTTGAGGAATGTACTCGGGACCAGTGGAAATGGAACTCATGGTGTCCATTCCGCCGGGACTAACCGCTATATTCCCATAAGAAGACAGAATGATAACCAGGTTGCTCCAGTTACTCCCATCGAGCGAGTAATCGATCGCGTAGTCATCGTTATTATCGACACTGAATTTGATATCCTGCAAGTCAAAAGGGCTGCCGAAATCAATTACAAAGGCGGGGGTTGTCCCATTCCAGTACACACAAAAGGACGATTGCCAGTGGGTCCCTTCCGGCGGCAAATAACCATCTATCATTAGATTACTATCGTTGTGGTAGGTGCCGGTTTCGGAGATTCCGACAGGATTAATGGTGGCTGCTTGTGCGAGACTGGCTGAACAGAGAATGAGGAACAATATGGTTAATACTCTGTGTACGGGGTGGTGGTGCGGCATTTCAGTTTCCTCCTGAGGCAATGTAATAAACCCTGATAAAGCAGCATTCATGCCAACACCGTTGGTGCATAATGACTTCCCAAGTCCTCGTTTCTATTGTCGATTACATTTTGGCCCCCGAAGGGCTGTGATTTCGGTATGAAATACAGTACCACTACGAACGTAAGAGATTGCCATTATAGCGGAATATTTTTTCCCTGGTGAGCTCGTCGGACTTAGAATCGTGGCAGAGGAAGTGGCGGACCATTCCTATAGACTTCCAGATAAAGCTTTTGGGTGCGTTATCGGTCGGGGATGTACGAACAGGTACTATCCCCTCCCTGCTGCCTTCCTACTTGTCTCGGATCACAATCTGTGGTGTCAAGTATTTTTCTGAGTTTGCTCGGTATATCCGGTTGAGGCGCCATGCTTCTTTCCGGCAAGAGAGGCGCCTGAAAACCGGTTGCTCCTGCCCGGACTCTATTTTTCAATCCCATGACGGGCCATGACTCCCCTTTTGAAATAATGCTTTACTTCGCGCATCTCCGTAACCAGGTCTGCCCGTTCTATTACCCCCGGGGTGGCATTTCGGCCGGTAAGCACCAGTTCCAACAAAGGCGGCTTCTCTTCCATCAGTGATAGAACACATTCCTCCGCTACCAGCCCGTGGGCCACGGCCACGTTTATCTCGTCCAGTATAAGAAGATCGGTCGAACCTTCCATGGCAATCCGCCTTGCAAGGTCGAAAGCATTTCTCGCCAGTATTCCGTCATGCTCGCCAGGCTGCCCGTTCGGCACGAAACCGGGATCGCCCGTCGTGTGAATACTCAATCTCGGGGAAAGACAGGAAGCCGCTTTGACTTCTCCCGTATCGCTCTTTCCCTTTAAGAATTGAATAATCACGACCTTCAGGCCTTGCCCCGCCGCCCTTAAGGCCAGCCCGAAAGCCGCCGTTGTCTTGCCCTTCCCATTGCCTGTATAAACGTGAATGTAACCTCTTTCTAAACCCATTTTCTTTCCCCGTTACTCATCATTCAGCAGTAACTATAGTTCGTAGCAGATGAATTGATACTTGATTTGTCTTGTTTTCCTATGCTACTCTATCAAGAAAATCCATTTAATTTCAGACGGAATTCTGGGTAGAGTATGGATTCAATTCGGGGCAAGCCTTTGACGCCAGAGGCCAAAAAAATGGTGGTTTCGGTCAAGCAGTATTTTGATCGAAACAAATTTCAACCTTCAGGGCCAAGTGCCAAAAGAACTGCTGAAGCCCTTGGCATTGGCCCGGCGACGGTCAAGAGGGTCATGGCAGACTATATATAGTCGTGACCGAAGTCTTCTTGAGGAACCTGCAAAAATCCGTGGCCGCCCTGCTCATTCTTTAAGTACGTCGTGTCAAAAAGTTGAAGATGAATTTTGGGCAGATGATTTACAATTTGATTCGCAAGAAATTGGGTAAAATTGGTATCAAGTCATCTGCTACGAACTATAAGTGCCTAACCCGGCAAAGCCGGAACCAAAGAGTTCACGGTTCACGGTTAAACCCTGAACTTTGAACTCGCAGAACAAAATCTCTGCAAACGCTTTGCTGTAAAGGCTTAACAGACGCAGTGAAAAATGTTCTGCCAAAACTGTCATTAACCTCACGACTTAGTGACTAAAGTGCCTAAAGTCAAAGATATGATCGATTCTGTTTTGATTCGGAACTTGAATCTCACCCCGTCATTCTTTTCCCAATCCCAAATCCCAAATCCGCAATCCGCAATCCGCAATCAATATACGCCCCTCGCCCGGCAGGTCAAGACTGAAGAAAGAGACGAAAAAATACGATAACCTGGTAAGGGCTTGGTCAGAAATAACTTGGCTCTTTATGCATCACAGCTTCGGGTCAGCTTCGTCCGATCCTCAACTACGGCACAGCCATGAAACCTTTTCACCTGCGTGAAACGATATTTTTTATCCTTTTCGGTATATCCATTCTATTGCCCGGAGGCATCGCAGCCCGGACGGCATACCAGTACAGGGACAAGGATGGGGCAATCTGCTTTACCGATGACCCTTCCACCATCCCAAAGGAGTCAAGAAAAGACGTAGGCATAAGAGAGTTAACGGATCCGGGGTCCGCGGCTCATGACCCGGCGTCGAAAAGACAGCCGAGGGTAATGCCGCCTCCGGAGCCGCCCAGGGCAAGACCTTTCTTCCTTCATTATCAGTTCAACGAAGGCAATGACCTCTTGACAAACCTGCTCGATATCGATGAAGAGGTCTATCCTCAATTGTACGGGCGCAGAATCGACAGGGTCTCCATCATGCACGGAATTGAGGCCATTGCCGGCGCAGTTCGGAAAGATATGTCAAAGGCCGCCAGAAAAGACGCGAAAGGACAGATTTGCTGTCTCCTGGACAGATTGACTGCCATGGGATTCAAATATCAGAGCGTAAGGGAAAGAGAGCGGGTTGTCTTCCTCAAGGACCTGCTGGAGACAAGGACGACCAACTGCGCCGGGTTCAGCCAGACCTGCATCGTCCTCGGGGAGAGGTTGTCACTGCCTGTTCGTGGGGTAGCCATACCCTGTCCGAGATCAGGCGAGTTTCACATGCTGACACGATATGACAACGGGAAAGAACAGTTTGATATTGAAGCGACCGCCAGGCTCAGCGGATTGAGGTATGGGGACAATCGATACATGCGGATAACCGGTGCATGGAAAAGCCCTTACTTTTTCCGTAATCTGAGTAAAAGAGAGGTCATTGGGGATTACTTTTACTATCTGTACTATCTTGCCCGTGGGCACAAGCGATGGGATCTGGCTTTCGAGTGTGCCGCGAGAGGTTATGAGCTCGCTCCTGAATCATGGTGGACGAACTACATGATGTCTTCCGTCTGCCTGCAGCGAGGAGAAGTGGATCGCGCCAAGAAACACACGCAAAAAATGCTCGACGTGGGTTACATGGCCCCGCCCGAACTGCTCCGGCAAGTGGGAATCGACTATCCAGCCAACCGCTGGTTCAGATAACAAAAAACGCAGTGAGGCTACCGGTTCTTGATTCCTCCCGCGATGCCCTTCAAAAAGTCCATCCCGGGGATCTTCGGCATTGACATCTTCGTATAACCTGCCGGCACTTCAAACAACTTATCCGGCACGGATGTTTTTATGTTCCTGTATTCAACACTCCAGCTTCCGTCGACTGCGGCGTGCTTAATCGGAAAACTAAGATCCGTTGCTATCCATTGGTGTTGCTTCACGATTTGATTATTGTCCTTTACTGTTACCTCGTATTTTTTTGCAGGATGCCCGTCTATGGTCTCAGAGCCGAGGAGTTTTCTTGTGACTTCACATCTCACTTTCTCATCCACCTTGGGTTTCTGTTTTGGATCATAGGGCATCTCCATATAAGATTTCTCCCCCGGCATCACCAGCCAGGTAGTATTCTTGTCCTGCCTCAGAATAGTGTATTGGGATTGATTCTCCATTTCCATCCGGTACTTGTCGCCCTTCATATAAAACTTGCCGGTATGAGTACTGCCGCCTTGCTTTGACACCATATCAGCCGAGAGTTCCATAGCTGAAGCACCAAATGCAACGAGCAAGACCGAAGCCAGAAATGTCCCAAAAAGTATTACCCGCTTTTTCATCTTCTTCTCCTCGTCATCGAATCCGTAATCTCAAGACTTTTGCCACAAAGGGCACAGAGCACACAGAGTTTCAAAAAAGTAGGGCGGGCTCTGCCCACCGAAACGGCAATCGCGGATTGGCAGTCATCCCGGTCGCCTTTATGGTGGGCAAAGCCCACCCTGCGGATAACTCAGGGGATCCGGAAGATGCTATAGACTTTCAGATAATGTTTTTGGGAAGGCAGCAGGGAGGGGATAGTACCTGTTCGTACATCCCCGACCGATAACGCACCCAAAAGCTTTATCTGGAAGTCCATAATATACCGTGCACAGGTCAATTCCCAATATCGAATGTCCAATATTCAATGTTCAATGTCCAAGGGACCCTCTCCTGATCGGAAATTGGTTATTGAGCATTGGACATTGAGACTAAGGGTTTGCTCAGAAATAACTTGGCATTCTAGGCCATCAGTACTCAGCACTCAGTACTCAGTACTTTCTTCATTGCGACTTTCTTCGTGTTTTTGTGGTTATATTTTAGGTTTGGCGAAAAGCCGTGCTCCCAGTACGCCTATTTCATAGAGGATCACAAGCGGGATAGCCACCATTATTTGAGATATAATATCAGGAGGGGTAGTTATCGCCGCGATAATGAAAATAATAAGAATGTAGTACTTGCGTCGAGCGCGGAGCTTTTCATATGGCAGTACGCCGATCTTGGCCAGAAAGACCAGGAAGAAAGGGATCTCAAAGGCCAGACCGAACGCAAGCAGCGCTTTTGTCGCGAAAAACAAATAGTTTTTCATCGTGACCAAAGGTCTGAGAGATCCTCCCGCAAACCCGAGGAGGAAATCCAGCGCGAGAGGCAGGATGACAAAATACCCGAAAAACGCCCCTCCCCAGAAAAGCACGACGGAAGAAGTCATGAAGATCAGGGTATACTTTCTCTCACGATCCTCAAGGGCGGGTGATACGAATCTCCATATCTGAAAGATGATTACAGGAAAGGCAACGATTATTCCCATAATCAATGAGATCTTGAAATAAGCCGTGAAGGCGTCGGGCAAGCCGGTGTAAATCAGCCGGTTGCCTTTACCCATGGCCTCTATTACGGGCCGGGACAGGAACGCGAACACTCGTTCGGTCACGGAATACGAGAGGAGAAAACCGACTCCCACAGCCGTGACACATATGACCAGTCGTTTTCGTAATTCTCTGAGGTGTGCTGTCAGGGGGAGATTAAAATCAGCCATTAGAAGGATTGTTGTCCGGCTTGAGCTCCGTCTTCTCCGAGTCTTCCGTATCTTTCGGATCGTCTGTTTTGGCAGGTTCCTGCTCGGGTGGCCTCTCATCCGGACGCGGGTTGCCGGCAGCCGCGCCAGTCACGTCCAGCGTATCCCTGAGATCCGAGGTCGCCTTCTTGAATTCAGCCAGTCCCCTGGCCAGAGACTTTGCCAGATCCGGCAGTTTATGAGGCCCTATGACGATAAGGGCCACGATCAGAATCAGTATCAGCTCAGAGGCGCCTATTCCAAACATTTCCGGGTCTCTCGTTTCACGTTATCACCGCTGAATTTCATTTGTTTGTCTTCTGAGGAACTTGAAATGAATGTAAAGTATTCTGGTCCGAGCGTCAAGGGTTGCAAACAGAAGGGAAAAGGATTACACGTTAAGGGCCTGTCACGAAATAACTTGAGCATTCTGAGCGCCGATCCATCCCGTCCGGCTGCGTTGCTCGTCGGTTGCATACTCACGGGTATGCGCCCTCCTCGCGCCTTGCCGGACGGGCGCCTCAGCACTCAAAATTGCACAA
>JAZDGK010000228.1:0-3101 GCA_043806955.1 Pseudomonadota bacterium
AGCTTCGAAACCTAAACTTGTAACAGTTTGGTTTCATTAACGATAGCCGAGAAACTCTGATAAAATTCAAGCAAAGCCACGGCTAGGCCTGCCCTTTACCCATAAGTCATGCATAGCATTGTGAATGGGGCAGGATTATCTTCCCCTCGCCCCCGTCCGCGGGGGGAGAGGGCAGGGTGAGGGGGTCTGACAAGGCCGGTTCCCCCCTCACCTCGATCCTCTCCCCCAGGATGGTGGAGAGGGGAAGTCTATCCGCCCGGTCAGGATCAAGCAAATCCGGCCATGGACGGATTTATGCGTACGGAAGCCCCTAAGTTACGGTGCCACGCTACGCATGACTTATGGGTAAAGGGCAGGCCTGGGAGGCTGCCGCGCAACGATTGGCCGAATATTCGGTCTGTCAATCCGGGTGAATTCAACCCTTCAAAAATCGTGAGTTATGCCCAAATACTTGATCATCCAGGATCCCGCTTCCGGCCGGACACACGAAATAGATCTGCCCTGCGTTATCGGTCGCGGCCCCCACGCGGACCTGTCACTGTCCGATACTTCCATTTCCCACCGGCATGCTTTTGTCTCCGAAGTCGATGGTAATGTGTGGATTAAGGATCTGGAGAGTGCCAACGGAGTCTGCGTTAACGAGAATAGAATAAGAGGGCAGTCGGTATTAAGAGAGGGCGATTCGGTAAAGCTTGGCCGGGTCACTTTGTTGATCTCCGGTATCATGGATAATCTGTTCCAGGAGACGCTGGTAATTCAGTCGGTCGATCCAAAGGCCGAATGGAAACTGGACCGGGAAAAACTGAGGTTTATTTATGAAATAACAGCAGAATTATCTGATAGTCAGGATATCGCGACACTGGGACAGACGGTATTCTCAAAATTCAAGTCCTTCTTTAAGCAGGACCGGGGCTATCTGGCCTTATTTCAGGAAGACGGATCCCTCCGGCCCGTCTTTCTGGATTTTTCTCTCAAAGAGGCCCCGATCAGCAAGAGCATTGTGAACAGGCTTTTGCAGAGCGGCGAATCCTTTCTGCTCGAAGACGCCTTGAGCGAAAGCTCTTTCAAGGAACAGGAGAGTGTGGTTGCCTTAAGAATAAGGTCTGCTTTATGCGTTCCCCTGATCTACCACAGCCAGATATACGGCCTGATTTACCTTGATCGTAATGTACCCGGCGCCTACAAACAGGACCACCTTGACTTTCTCAGGGCCGTTGCATTTATCCTTGCGCCCCTTATGGAAAATGCGAGGCTCTGGTCGGAGCTCCAGCAGCACTACGCCAAGGCTTTGGAGACCCTGAAGGAGACGCAGGCACGCCTGCTGGAAATGGAGAGAACCGCGGCCTACGTTCGCCTGGCGCAGTCGCTGGCCCACGAAATAAGGAATCCGCTGATGACTATCGGAGGCCTGGTGAGAAGAATAGCCCGGTCCGCGCCGGAAGGCCCGGACAGCACGAAGTGTCAGGCGGTCCTTGGCGCAGTGCAAAGAATAGAAACCGTTTTGAAGGAAGTGGATGATTTCGTCCGGATTCCTTTGCCGCAGAAGAAGCTGGAGAGGATCGACCTCTTGGTCGAGGAAGAACTGGCCGGCTTTGCGGCAGAATGGGAAAAGGCGGGTGTGACGCCTGCGCTCAGAGTGGAGGCGTCACAAACGATGGTACCGGTTGACGCCGTATTGTTCAGAAAGGCGTTTTCCATGATGATCAGAGAAGCAGTCCCCAGCATTTCTCAAGGATCGAGGTTGGAGGTTTCCATAAGAGACTGCGGCAACGATATTGAGATCCTTGTCGGCCCGGAAACCGACGGGCCGGTCAGACTTTGTGAGACGTCGGATCCCGAGCTGCAAACCAAGCCGTGGAGCCTCGGCCTTTTTCTCAACATGGCCCACAAGATCATAGCCGACCACGGCGGCAAGCTCTTTCTGGACCCAAGAAGCAATGCCGCCTTTCCCATACTGATCAGATTACCGAGAATGGTGAGTTTCCATCCGTAAGAGGGTATCTAAAAAGTCTCCCTTTTGCCCAATCTCTGCGTCAGGCTCGGATTCTAATCCTCAGAAGGCCAGGAAGCTAGGAAGCCAGGAGGCTGGGAAGCCGAAACCAGAAAGCTGACCCGCTGGGATTGCCTCTCAGCCTTCTCGCCTCCCAGCATCCCAGCCTTCAAGGGTTAGAATCCTCGCCTTCCTTGACCTTGAACAAAATTGAGACTTTCTAGGAGGCTGTCCGACAACTGAGATCGTGACGAGGAAGTGGAGGAACGAGACCAAATATTCACGAATTTGAGACGCATAGTGTTGCTATGTAACGAACATTCGGGGATATTTGGGCCGTTCCCCCCACTTCCGCAGTAGATCGTCAGTTGTCGGACAGCCTCCTAGACACCCTCTACAACCCGCAGCAGCGCCTTACCAACCGCCTGTAGTGTCCGCTTGGGACAGGCTCCTAGGGTGTTGCCAATTTCCATGCCTTCAGTTGAAGGCCCCGGTTTTCTTATCCAATTGTGTGATGGTCTCGCAAGAAGTCCCAAAATGGCTATCTTGCCAAGGTCAGCCCCAATGATTTCAATGGGCTACAAAGACATTCTTCCCGCTTTTCGACTTTTTACGAATTCATCAGTTGTGGCACTTGCAACAGATTAACGGTAAGATGGGTGGCGGCATGTTCTTCGCAGGAGCTGAGAGGAAACCATGATACTGCGGGTTTTGGTCGCCTGTCGGACTCTCTCCACTTCCATCGCTGCGGTCTCCTGAGTCCGGGAGGCTTCTGGATGCGAGCAAAGAATCAGCTCACACAAAGAAACGGCCGATTTATGGAGTCGCCATGAAATCCAAGAATGAATCTGTTTTAGTAGTAGATGATTCGCCCGCCGTTCTCACTGCCATATCCGAGATGCTCGCCGCATCCGGATATGCCGTTGATACAGCTCCCGATGGAGAAACAGGAACGGAAATGATCAACAGCAAATTCTATGACATAATCCTTACGGATCTCGTGATGCCGGGAATGGATGGGATGGAGGTCCTGAAGTACGTTTCCGACAATTCGCAGGAGTCGATCTGTATTATGGTCACCGGACACGGCACCATAAAAAGTGCGGTAGAA
>JAZDGK010000229.1:0-4558 GCA_043806955.1 Pseudomonadota bacterium
CATGCCCAGATATTTTTCAGCCGGAATCAGTACTGGATAAAGGACCTTACCGGACAGAGATCGATACAGATCGACGGCCGGCCGATCGAGAACCAATCGGCGATGGGACCCAATTGCAGGATCGCTTTGAGCCCGCTCGGGCCGACTTTTCAATTCATCGGAGAAGGCCGGCTGATCGAAGTCCAGGAGTCCCTTGCAGTATCTCCCACCCCTTCAGAAACGATTCCGGACACCAGGTCCCAACCTAATGAAAAACCGCTGGAAACAGGTCCCTCCAAAGGTGTCTGGTCCGCCTTCAAACGATTTCTGGATAAATAGCGAGTTGCGGCAATTTCGGATTTCGGATGGGGGATTTCGGAATGATCACGGTTACGAACTACGAGTTACGGGTTAGACTGTTTACCGTTTACGGACGGTTGCTCTGGCTTGTTTGGTTCCTTTTGTTTGTTTAGTTTATTTGGTTTGTCTGGTTGTCCTGTTCACGCTCCTGTATACATCCGCAATTCATCATATTTGTTGGGCATATTTCTTGGGTTCCACTCAGTAGTCAGCACTGTCTTCTCATTCCGAAATCCGAAATCCGAAATGGGAAGGTTCCGCACTCCGCATTCTGAAGCTCACCGCGTCTTGCCCTCTCCGCGTCAAGCTTTTAATTCAGGCGATTTGCGCCAGTACTACCGTTATGTTGTCGCGGCCTCCGGCGCTTTTCGCTGATTCAACCAATCGCGCTGCCTTTTCTTCGATGCTGCCGGGGGAGGAGAGCAATTCCACAATCGCGCTTTCTTCGATCATGTCTGTAAGCCCGTCTGAACAGAGAAGAAATGTGTCGCCTTTTTGGGGAACTCCCCGGATCAAATCAAGGGCAAGGTTTTCTTCTATTCCCACGGCCCGCAGTATAACATTTCGAAGCGGATGTTTTCTGGCCTCGTGTGGGGTGATGAGCTCTTTGTCCAACTGCTCCTGAATAAGCGAATGATCTTTGGTCAGTCTTTTCAATTGTCCCTTTCTGAAAAGATAACTCCGACTGTCCCCGACGTGGCCCAGCACATACCCGTTTTCCCGGAGAATCAGCAGTTCTGCAGTACATCCCATTCCACGGTGCTGAGGCTGCGTCTCGATGTGGTTGAGAATTCTGTCGTGAGCCAGTTCAAAAGCAGCCTGGATCAGCTTATGTGCTTCCTTCTCCGACCGGGACTCCGGCCTTGAGAAAACCTCAAGTGCAGCTTCCACAAAGATCCTGCTGGCTATCTCGCCGGCTGCGGCGCCACCCATTCCATCGGCCAGCACACATAAACCCAGGTCCGGCCTGACGCCAAAGGCATCCTCGTTGTTGGACCGCAAAAGACCCGGATCGGATTTTCCTGCACATAACAGGTTGGACATAGAGAATCTTCCACAATCGATGCTTCGTTGAGCAATTTAGTATTACCCGGGAAAGTTTAGTGAATGGCATGCAAAAGTCAAGAGAATTTGAGGCCGATGATTCACCGGTATTTCCATGGTTTCGGCTTGAAGAGCGTATCCTCCAAACCCCGCGGCGATGGGGCAGCCTGGTAATCGATGATGGGAAGTCTCAGGACCTGCCCCGGTTTCAATGTCTCCTGTTTATCAAGATCGTTAAAGTAAGCGACCACGAAATCTTTGTCGGGATCTTTGTACTGATCTTCGGCGATTTGTCTCAGAGTATCACCCTCCTCCGTCTTGTAGAGGGTGTAGTCCGGTTCTCTGAGTTTGTTTCTAATGTAGTTCAGGGCATCTTCATGGCCCGGATTGTACAACAGCGCCAAGAGGAATTCCTTACGGGACGCCTCTTTCTTGTTTTGTTTCCAGAGGTCCAGTCCCCGCGAAAAATGCCGGACGGCCTCTTCCCGTGCGTCTTCCTGCAAATCTCCGATCTTATCCCAGTCTTCCTCGGGATCGAACCCGTACTTGGCTAGAATATGCCAGTTTATCAAGGCCCTGTAGAGGTTTCCATTCTTCTCGTACTCGATGGCATCCCTGCGGTATTTTGCGAGAAATGCCGGCAAGGGAACAGATTCCGTGCGGATGGTGGCTGGGGGCGCGCAACCGAATAGAAGAACGATAAAGAACAGACTTATGCAGAATGGACCAGTTTTCATCCGAAAGATCCGTCCTTCAATCCAGCGCCTTATCACCGAACGTCACTAGATTCTTCTCGAAATCAGATGTTCTGTGCGTCCCCATTATCATGGAACGATGCACTCTGTAAGGGTCGGCAAAGAAGGGATTCCCTTCACGGTTGACGGTGAAGGCCCCTCTGTAGCCGAGTTTCATCGTCAGGGCGGTTACCAGATGACTGGTATCGCCGTAAGGATAGGCAAGGTATTTTACATCCTTGCCCAGATTTTTCTTGATGATTCGTGCGGATTCGACAAGCTCGGTCTTAAGTGCATCAAAGTACTCTTTAAATGATTCATTGCTGTATTTCGTGACCAGATTACGATGTGTCTTCGTATGGCATTGCACATCAATGACGTCTCGCGACATCGTTCTGATAAGGTCCCAATTGAGTGTCTTCTCAGTGTCAAGTATGAGGCCGGTATAGACGAACAGGGTGGCACGATAGCCGTATTTTTTCAGGATGGGAAAAGCGATCTCGTAGAGGGAGCGCCAGCCGTCATCAATGGTGATAACTACGGACTTCCTCGGGATCTGGCGCTTGAACTCAAGAAAGTCAAAGAACTCGTCGATAGTGATGACCCTGTATCCTCCATCTTTCAAGAGCCTCATCTGCTCTTCAAAGGCCCTTTCCGTTACAGTCATGGCGTCGGATTCAGTCCTGGAAAAATTGTGATAGCAGAGTACGGGGACGACCTGGTAGCCGCCGGGTTTCAGTCCGCCTCTTTCATAAGGGCCGAGGGGTATCAGCAGCACCTGTCCGGGAGCGATCGCACGGATATCGTTGAAGTCCGCGATAAACCAGTGCATCGATTCGTCCCCGAGGTACTTCAAAGCGAGAGAAGACAGGGTATCTCCCGGCTTTACAACGACCTTTTCCATCTCCGGAAGCCCGGAGGACGTCATCTTATACGGTTTGGCCGTTGGCCCGGCCACTTGTTGCGCCGGAGCCGCGCATCCCGACACGGCCAAAACGGTTAATGCCAGGAAATAGAGGAGCGATCTCCATCCGGAACTGCTGCTTCGGATCTGCAGGTGCGTACTGGAATACTGGAATGTTGGGGTACTAGTATTATGGTTCCTAATCATCATAGCAACGAGTTCGTTGGATTCATGGTTCAGAGTTCGAAGTTCACGGTTTTAAACCTGGAACTGTGATGGTCTCGTAACAAGTCGTCACTCCGGTGAAAACCGGAGTCCAGCCCCCCCCGTAACTACTTGAATAGACTGGATTACGGCTTCCGCCGGAATGACAAAAAACAGTACTTTTCGACTTTTTGCGAGCTCATCAACTGTGAACCGTGAACCAGGAACCCAGTAACCAATCCGATCTGTCCTTCGTGTGTTGGCGTCTTTGTGGTTTCCGGCAAATACATTTATCACAGATTGGTAATACGTGCAAAACGAAATGCGGGGTTTCGCATCAAGAACATGCATCTCTTTTCTCTGAAAAGTCAGTGAAGCGTGAAACTGTGGATATGTAGCGATCCTGCACATGCTGCCGGTCTGGCGACGAGAAGGCAAAAAGGACTGGAGAAAAACTGCTTGACGGCCTATTTGATGTCTTGCATAATACGCTGTCAATACAGTATTCCTGAAAAGAATCCGCATTATGAGCGCACTCCAGCCACTACGCCTTGGGAAATACCTGCTCCTCGACAGAATTGCCGTGGGCGGCATGGCCGAATTGTATCGGGCCAAAATAATCGGCGTACAGGGTTTCGAGAAGCTCATCGCCATCAAGAAGATTCTGCCCCATTTGGCCACGGAAGCCGAATTGGTGACCTCCTTTATTGATGAAGCTAAACTTGCCGCTCTTCTGCAGCATCAGAGCATAGTCCAGATATACGATTTCGGTAGTGTTGATGGCTCCTATTTCATCGCCATGGAGTATTTGCTGGGCAAGGATTTGCGCCTCATGGTGGGCAAGGCAAAAGAGATAGATCTGCCTCTCAGTCTGGAAAATGCCCTTTTCATAACTTCCCGGATCTGCGCCGGTCTGGATTATGCTCATAAGCTGAAGGATTTCCAGGGTAATCCCCTCAGGATAATTCACAGGGATATCAGTCCGCAAAACATCCTGGTCACCTATCAAGGGGATACCAAGATTGTGGACTTCGGCATAGCCCGGGCTGCTACTCAAAGTACGCTGACCCAGGTGGGAATGATCAAGGGGAAGGTGGCCTATATGTCCCCGGAGCAGGCCACAGGGGATTCAATTGACTGCCGCTCAGACATCTTTTCCGCCGGGATCGTTCTGTATGAACTGGTCACCGGCAAGCGCATGTTTCAGGGAGAGACTCTAAAGATATTGGCTCAGGTACGGGAAGCGCAATTCGATCCCGCAGAGAGCGTGGCCGGGCATCTGCCCCAAAAGCTTTTTGATATACTCAATAAGTCCCTGGAGAAGGACCCTGAC
>JAZDGK010000230.1:0-5676 GCA_043806955.1 Pseudomonadota bacterium
TATAGACTTCCAGATAAAGTTTTTGGGTGCGTTATCGGTCGGGGATGTACGAACAGGTACTATCCCTTCCCTGCTGCCTTCCCAAAAACATTATCTGAAGGTCTATAAAAGCGCTCTCTCGATTTCAGAAGCTGGAATGGCTCCATCTCTAATCAGTCGAGGTGGGGAAACCATCACATCGACAATTGTTGAGCCTCTAGTCCCGGCGGTCGGCCCCCCGTCCAATATTATCTCAACTCCGTTGCCAAGCTGTTCATAGACATCCTGAGCCGTGGCCGGGCTTTTCCTGCCGGAGACATTGGCGCTTGTTGCTGTAAGAGGTCGCCCGAAAGCAGAAGAAAAGGCCTGAGCTACCGGATGAGACGATATCCGAATGCCGATAGTGCTGGTGCCGCAGGTCAAAAGGGGCGGAAGGTTATCCTTTGCTTTGAATATGATGGTCAGAGGCCCGGGCCAGAAAGCTTCAATCAACTTTTGAGCATCTTCCGATATTTCAGCAACCAGGTCTACCAACTGCTCTTTCCGGGAGATTATCACAAGCAGCGGTTTGGTACGGGCGCGTTCCTTGGCGGCAAATACCCGTTCAACCGCGCTCTCGTTGAAGGCGTCTGCCCCCAGGCCATAGAACGTCTCCGTAGGAAAGGCCACAAGTCCGCCCTCTTCCAGGATGGAAGATGCCGCTTCCATTACTGTAAGGTCAGGTGATTCTGGATCAACTGTAATTATGCGGCAAGCCATAACGGGAGTACCGAGTACTGAGTGCTGAGTTGAGGGAAGGAGGTATGGGAGTCGGACACCCGACCCTGTCCACCGCACTGAGGTTCTACTCTAGTTCTACTCTACTTGTGAAACGATGGGGGCCTGACGCCCTCAGTACTCAGCACTCGTCACTCAGTACTTCATAACGGGCAGAGGTTCTTGGCCTTTTCCTCCACATCCCGTGCCATTTTTTCCTTAAGCTTTCCAAGCTCTTCTACGAGATGGGAGTGCTTGAGGGAAAGGATCTGGGCGGCAAAGATCCCGGCGTTTCTCGCTCCGGCCTTGCCGATGGCCATAGTCGCCACGGGGACGCCCGGGGCATCTGAACCGTAGAAAGGAGCGAATCAAGCCCGCTAAGAGCTGAAGAATTTATCGGCACCCCTATGACCGGAAGAATGGTTTCAGCGGCTATTACTCCGGCGAGGTGGGCCGCGGCTCCAGCGCCCGCAATAATCACTTCAAGACCCCGTTCAACTGCCGTTCGTGCATATTCCTGAGTTCTTCGAGGCGCCCTGTGGGCGGAAGAGATCGTAATTTCATATGGAATACTCATCGCTTTCAGAATGGAAGCGGTTTCGTTCATAACCGGCATGTCCGAGTCGCTGCCCATAACTATTCCTACCAGCGGATCGGAATTGACCCGGTTCAGGGCGCGATGACCGATATCCTTTCGATAGTAGGAGTCTTCCCAGGTTATGGCACCGGCTGCGGCGTAAGCCCGGTCGATGGCGTTTTTGATATTGTCACCGACTGCCGTGACACCCAGGACCCGGCCTCCGCCGGTTACTGCTCTATCCTCTTTGAGGGCTGTTCCGGCATGGAAAACATTGATTCCCTCCATTTTCGCGGCCGCCTCGAGCCCTTTAATAACCTTGCCCTTTTCGTAGTTGCCGGGATAGCCTTTTGAAGCCATTACGATACACACAGCGGGTCTTGGATCCCATTCAATAGAGACAGTATCCAATTGATCATCGACCGTAGCCTGCATGAGCTCAACCAGATCGCTTTTCATGCGCGCGAGTATCGGCTGTGCTTCCGGATCGCCAAAGCGGCAATTAAACTCGAGGACTTTTACCTGCCCTTTATTAATCATAAGGCCGGCGTACAAGATCCCTCGATACGGCCTTCCTTCCGAAGCCAGGGCATCAACCGTGGGGCGAATGATTTCCTTCATAATTCGCTCATGCAATACGGGAGTTACTACCGGCGCCGGGGAATACGCCCCCATCCCTCCGGTATTCGGGCCTTTGTCTCCGTCGAAAATTGCCTTGTGGTCTTGTGAGGTGGCCAGAGGCAGAATATTTTTTCCGTCCGTTACTGCCATAAACGAGGCTTCCTCTCCCTCCAGGAACTCTTCGATTATGGCCTTTTTCCCGGCATCGCCAAATGCCTTCCGGCGCATGATCAAGTCAAGGGCTTCAGCAGCTTCCTCGTAGCTTCGAGCAATAACAACGCCCTTTCCGGCTGCGAGTCCGTCCGCCTTAACTACTACGGGTAAGCTGCACTCTTTCAAATAGGTCCGCGCCTTTTCTATTGATGTAAAAACAGAGTATTCGCCCGTCGGTATACCATATTTTGCCAGGAGGTCCTTCGTGAATACTTTACTCCCTTCGATGGCTGCCGCCTTTTTGGAAGGGCCGAATATCGGGATTCTTTTTGCAGAAAACAGATCTGAAATACCCAATGCGAGGGGTGTTTCAGGGCCGACGACGGCGAGGTCTATCTTCTGTTTAACCGCAAAGCTGCAGAGTCCTTTCACGTCTTCCGCGTTAATATCAATGCAATCAGCTAATTGAGCGATACCGGCGTTTCCGGGTGCACAAAATATCTTCTTTGCCCAGGGGCTCTGGGAAATTTTCCAGACCAGAGCGTGTTCGCGACCTCCTGAGCCAATCACCAGAATATTCATTCCATGCTCCTTAACTGATTTTTATCCGGGGACTATCGTTTCCGGATGGAAACTAATTAGCCCTTACAAAGAGAGTATGTCAAGAGCAAATGAGCTTGTTATGTGATCGTGCTCACGGTTTCTTTCAGGGTTCTGAGGTTGTTGTCGATAAGATGATCGTTGCATATTGGGGACAAACGGCAGTGGTGAAAACCAGATCCTCCCAGTATACTCTGGAAATGCCAAGAGTGCGTATCTTTGAACGGTTTTCGCCAGGCTGAAGTCACGTAACAAATGAATATGCTCCGGGGGTGTTAAGTGCCTTTTTCGTTAATTAGAGACGCTGGGAAGAACTCATTAATACTGCAAGGGCAGATCGGCATTTCGGAAGGCAGCGAACTGAGGGAATCCTTGAAAGAGTTCATTCAATCTGAACAGGCCGAAATAGATATGGGTGAGGTTACAGATATCGATGTATCTGCCCTCCAGCTCTTGATTGCTGCCAGGAAAAGCGCTGGAAGGGACGGGAAGACGATCCATGTTACCAGTGTGTCAGGCAGTTGCCGGGAGACGTTCAAGCTGGCAGGCGCGGCTGCCCTGTTAGGGCTGACAACGGATTGACCATTCCGGTCAGAGAGCCCTCCTCCGCCTCCTTCATGAAAAGTGATCTTGTTGGGTTTCACTCCGTTCTACCCAACCTGCATCGTATGACCTCGGTGGCCAATTCGTAGGTTGGGTAGAGCAACGCGAAACCCAACATGATTGTTTCCGCCCCCTGCCGCGTTCACACCTAAATTCCATTTCACTCAGAGCTCATAAAATGCTATAGAGGTCAAAGAGCCTAGGAGCGTGTCAGGCTGAGGGGATCGTTCTGCTCATTTGTCGACAGCCACCTAATGGAAGGGGTTTCGCTATGGCTTCAGGGCCGGATTACGAAGGGCTGGAAAGGACAATGGGAGAGCTTGAAAAAGAACGGCAGATGTGCCCAAAACAGCATCCCTCGTTGCCCGACCTGGCCGAACAGGCATTGATGGCAGTTACCGACCCTATGGTCATTCTTGATCGCAATTATCGAATAGTATGGGCAAACACAGGCCCCGGGCCGATTCGCGAATGGAATCTCCGTGAGACTGTCGGCCGGTTTTGCCACGACGTGTTTCAAGAGAGATCGGGTATTTGCGACGAATGCCCTGTAATGGCGGTCTTTGAGAGAGGGAACCCATGTGCGATGGATCGCGTCATTGATCTGCCCGAAAGGCCGCAGATATGGACCGAGATTCATGCCTGGCCCATTATGAACAAACCGGGAGATGTCGAATACGTAGTACAGTATGCCCGGGATATAACCGACCGCAAGAGAATTGAAAGCGCATTCAAAGAATCAGAGGAAAAGCTGACTGCCATTATGGATTCGGTAACTGACGCAATAGTCGTGCTTGATGAGGAATCGAGGATTACGTGGGCTAACCGGAGGGCGCGTGGTCTTTTTGGGACCGATATTGTCGGTGAGCAGTGCACGACTGCAATGAAACGCATCGATGGAGGGCTTTGCGGGCAGTGTATAGTGCAGGATTGCTTTAGAGACGGAAAGGTACATGAGACAGAGGGCCTGCTCGTCAACGCGGAGGGCAGAGAAATCACCTGCTGGTGCAGTGCGAGTGTTGCAGTCAGGCATGATGACGGCCGCCCCAAGATGATCGTAAAGGTGATGCGTGACATCACCGACCGGAAGCGGTCGGAAGAGGCTCTGCGATGGGAATCCGAGACCAATGCGGCCATGTCCAGGTTGTCCGGCGCGCTTTTGTGTCCGATTGAGATTGAGGAAATCCCATGCCTGGTTCTGGACTATGCCAAACGCTTTACCCTGAGTGAGATCGGCTATGTCGGATACATCGATCCGAAAACGGGTTTTCTTGTCTGTCCGACCTTGAGCAGGGATGTGTGGGACGTTTGCAGGGTGAAGGACAAGGACATTGTTTTCAAGAAATTTGCCGGCCTTTGGGGGTGGGTTCTTGCAAGGCTGGAGCCCGTCATTTGCAACCAGATACAGGGAGACCCGCGCTCTTCCGGAATACCCGAGGGCCATGTGCCCATTCGCAGGTTCCTTTCCGCACCGGCCGTCGCTAATGGGGAACTGATCGGGCAGGTGGCGGTCGCGAATTCCGATCGGGACTATGGTCATAAAGATTTGTCTTTCATCGAGCGCCTGGCGGCTGTTTATGCCCTGGCCGTTCAGCGGAAACGTGCAGAGGAAACCTTGAAGAAACGGGAAGAAGAACTGAGAATGCAGACAAATCATTTGATGGAGGCAAATACTGCTTTGCGTGTCTTGCTTAGCCAGATAGAGGAAGATAAGAAGGATCTCGAAGAAAGCGTCCTGTCCAATATCAAAAACTCAGTCTTGCCATATATCAGTAAAATGAAAAGGACGAGACTGGAAAGTACGCAGATGACCCTTCTCAGCATCGCGGAAACGAATATGAACAATATAGTCTCGCCATTTGCCGGCCGAATATCTTCGAGGTCCCTGAATCTGACGCCCACAGAGATTCAGGTTGCAGGACTGATTAAAGACGGAAAGACCAGCAGGCAAATGGCAGACCTGCTGCAGCTTTCAGAAAACACGGTCTTGTTTCACCGATACAATCTGCGGACCAAACTTGGATTGAAGAACAAGAAGTGCAACTTGAGAACCTATCTTCAGACCCTGGAAAAGTAGGGGCCGGCTTGTCTCGCAAGAGGGGTTGATACAGAATAGTGGTTTTTACCCACCATTTTCCCACATAAATATACTCGTCAATTTAAATCCTGTTAAGTCGATACGTATACTACCCGAAGTAAGAGTGCTGAGTGCTGAGTGCTGAGTACTGAGTACAGCTCCACATAAAAAGGTATCCATTATGGTGAAATTCCCCCGTCGGATAGGCGGTCCTTTCCAGGGCCGCCCAGCGACCGAGGCGTCCACAGGCGGGGTTAGAAAACCCCGCCTATCCGGGTATTGTTATTGGGTACGCATTTGTGTGGAGCTG
>JAZDGK010000231.1:0-2888 GCA_043806955.1 Pseudomonadota bacterium
AAAGGAATAGAGGTGAGGAAACTCCTCTCCCTTCATTCGCCTGACATGCCGATCGAGAACCATATCCTGGTCATCCGGGTGAATGAACTCAACAAATGGCCTTGACACGAGTTTCTCACCGGAATAACCGATCAGCACGGCGGTCATCGGATTAAGAAATACCAGATTACCATCCTGAGCCACAAAAATGGCCTCGTTAGCATTCTCAAAGAGATTTCGGTAGCGCACCTCGCTCTCCCGCAGAGCATCTTCCGCCTTCTTGTGCTCGGTGATGTCCTGATATACTGCCTGGAACTGTCTTTCACCATTCCAGAGTACGTCTTTGCGGAAGACCTGGAGATGGCGGACTTCACCATTTTTCCTTACGATGCTTACTTCATATTCGGATCCCCAATCATCACCCCCTTTTCTTTTTTCCCTTCTTATCTTAAACTCTGCATAACTCTGCGGCGTATAGCGATTCTTGACGGGGGTCGTTCTCAGTTCCTCAACGCTGTCGTAGCCATAGATATCCAGAATAGCTCGGTTGGCATAAATGGTCCCACCTTCTGCGGTCACGATGCGCGCACCCAGTGGGAAGTCATCCAGAAAACGGTGGAAGTTCTCTTCTAACTGGCGCACCGCCTCCTGCGCCCCATGCAAATCGACCAGGGTGCTCTCAAGCTTTCTGATTGGATAGGTGCGGAAAAGGAAATAGGACAGGCAGCTGAGAAGCGAGCTGAGCATTCCCAATAGAGCTGTGGTGATTATGTTTGTGCGGATGGAATGTCTTACTGCGATCGAACCGGCAAGTCGTCCTGCGTCAAAAAATGGCGCTGAAACGGCAATTATTGGACGTGTTTCTGTAAAATCAGTTTTAGTGACAAGCTTCCCTGCGGCAGTGCGAATTTCCCGTTCATGCTCTTCCCCACGGATCGAAGGTTGCGAGATAAGCTGCTTCAACCTTAGGATCTCATACTCCCATAGATCCGGCCTGGCCTGGATGTTTTTTTCGATGGATTTCGCGAGAAAGGCAGCTTCTACTGTCAAAAGAGTAAGTTGTCTCCCGGTTATTGAAATACTGTAATACATGGTTGGTACTGCAATGGCAAAACACAAGCGGCAAAAGCGCCCAGGAGACTCAAGCGTTTCGTGATTGATATTTCCGATTTCGATTGCAGCCGTTGGGTACTAAAAGGCATAAGTCACATCACTTTCCGGTGATCCGCTGCAAAGTCACATGGCCGTTATCAGCGAGAAGCTTTTTACCGTCCCGGGAAAAAACGAATTCTATAAAGTCTTCAACCGCACCCCTGTATTTATCCCTTTTATAGACAAGTGACAATGTCATGGCGTAGGGATATTTGCCGGAGGAGACGTTGGAGAGCGTGGGGGCAGCTCCATCAACGGAGAGGGCCTTAATCTTTCGCTTCTCTGATGCTATTAGAGAACTGCTCGTTGTACCGAATGAACCAGGCATTTTCTCGATTTGCGCGGCCGCTTCCTGGTCCGTGTTACCGACAAACACGGCCGGAATAGCGTGCGCCTTCTCAGAAGCCGACTTTAAGCCGGGCTTGATACTGGCCAGAAATTCCGAAAAACCGTCACTTATCGGACGCAGAACAAGTCTTATGGGCGTTCCATCGGACCAGGTCTGGCGCTTTCCAGTATATATTTCTTCTATTTCTGCAAGTGTGAAACCTTTGGTTGGGTTTGCATCCTGTACCCCGAAGACAAAGGCGGTGCGGCCATAGGGTTCTTCGATGATTTTCGCACCCCGTTCTTCCGGCTTGAGGGGACGGTAGGACAGGCCGATATCAATCTTGTCTTCATTTACCGCCTTGATGCCTCCGGTACTCCCGATACTGGGGAGCACCTGGACGATTACGCCGGGGTGCTTCTTTTGAAAACCCTTGGCCATCAGTTGCATTGTGCCGATGCTCGACCCTGTACCGGTAATAATCAGGGTTTTCCTGGAACCCACGGAGGCTGCTCCTGTACAAAAAAGAGATCCCCCGAACAGAAGGGCTGCGAATATAAAGATTGGATATCGAAGGTAGAGTTTCATCTTGTAATCAAGTCCCTTCCAGCTTAAATCCTTTTTCCCGAAATAATCTCAGGCAGGCATCTACAACGGCATCGTCGTAAAAGATTCCTCTATTCCTCTCGATTTCATTCAGAGCTGCATCAATGCCCAGGCTGGGACGATAGGGCCGGTGGGAGGCCATGGATTCCACCACATCGGCCACAGCGAGGATGCGGGCCTCCATAATAATTTCATCCCCCTTCAGATTTCTGGGATAGCCCGAACCATCCATCCGCTCATGGTGCTGATAGACCATCTCCGCCAGGGGCCAGGGGGATTCCACATTCCTGAGAATCTCGTACCCTTGTCGGGCGTGTTCTTTAATCAAGGAGAACTCGATTTCAGACAGTTTTGTCGGTTTGGACAATATTTCAGCAGGAATCGATAGTTTTCCAATGTCATGAATGGAGCCGGCCATGCGGATGCCCTCGATCTTTTCCGAGGGAAGTTCCATCTCCGTGGCAATGGCGCAGGCAAGGTCCGTAGACCGGGTTTGATGACCGGCGGTATAGGGATCTCTGGTTTCCACAGCCGATGCCATGGCATGGACGGTATCTTGCGCGGCCTTTAAAAGCCTCTCTACACTCTGTCTGCGTTCTTCCTTTAAATGCTTAACCTCCTGTACGAGATCTTGCTTCTCCAGCGCCCGTTTGATGGTAAAGACGAGATCGTTGTTATCTATCGGCTTTGTAACGTAATCGTATACGCCCATCTTCAGAAACTCCACCGCGGAGGCCACCTCTGCATAGGCCGTGATAATGACAATGGGTACTGCTGGAATCCGCTGCTTCATATCCCTCGCAACGTGCAGGCCGTTTTGTCC
>JAZDGK010000232.1:0-6712 GCA_043806955.1 Pseudomonadota bacterium
GCACCATTATCAACGTGATCTTGAACAAGGTAATGTTACCCGATATTTGCTTAAGGGCGGATTACTTGGGCTGGGGCATGTTATGAAAGGCACGCCAGAGTTTGGCAATCCCATGTATGAATATGAATACGCCGACCGATATCTTAAGCTGTCTCCGTTCGGGTTGTTGTGGTTAGATTTAAAGATCATCGGCCGTGGCATCAAAGTAATTTTGCAAGGTAAAGGACTATAGCTCCTTAAATATCCATCCAACTTCTCAACAAGTCCGGGTAGATGGCATGGTAATATTGGAGTTGAAGGCGGCCTGCTCATCAACTTCGGGCCGTCGGTGCAGGTAAAAAGAAAGGTGCTGGATTCGGAAAAGACTCTTTAGACACGGGCCGCCTGGGAAGGCGGCACAGAATTTCACGGTTCTTGGTCAGGAGAGGCACCAGACAAAACCGGGCCGTGTGTCGAAAACCCGTTGCCAATAATCTGCAAGGACTTCGTGCCGTTGTATCACTTGGCAAATCTCCTGAGGTTTGAGTTTGCCACGGCCGCCATGCACAACAACTACTATTTCCACAAGTTCGACAATAAGTTTGAAGACCAGAAGATGCTGGTCGGAGAGTTCGAAAAGGTGATACAGGAACTGCTGAAATCCTCTCGCGTCAAGGATTGGTACCGCGCCTATTTCAACTACGGGCTGGCCAACTACGTGCTCGGCAACAAGAGACTCCTTCCCTGCGAGATGGGGTTCAGTTCGTTTTTCGTTGATCCTTTTGGAGACCTTCGGCCTTGTAACGGCATGGATGAGGTTATGGGCAATATCAAGGAGC
Source organism: Pseudomonadota bacterium (assembly GCA_043806955.1). Lineage (GTDB taxonomy): Bacteria > Desulfobacterota > QYQD01 > QYQD01 > JAZDGK01 > JAZDGK01. Next base: position 819 of record JAZDGK010000232.1, read on the forward strand.
AGAGCTTTGAGGAAATTTGGACTGGGGCCAAGTCCAAGGACTGCGAGATGAATTGCTGGATGATCGGAAGCGTGGCGGAGATGATGAAAAAGCATATCTCAGTCCCGACCAAGTGGATAGTGCGGACAAAGCTCCTGAAGAAACCTATTGAGTACTGCGGAGATTAGCAGGATTCATTGGACACGGATTTCACGGATTACACGGTTTTTTGGGGGGACAGGGACGTTCATAAGATTATGCATTTCTGGATCGCTGGTCGATGATTGGTCGGCCGGGCGAGCGAAAGCATTATCTCTCACAGAGGCACAGAGGGCAAGGAAGCCTCTGCGGCGGCGAAAAAGGGTCTCTAGAATTCAGGTGATTGTCACTATAACATGGTCTATAATGTGTAAAATATCATTTCGAGGAGGTCCATTCATATGCCCGCAGTTTCTCCACGATTGGGAGAATTCCTAATAAAGACCACAGGCGCTAAGGACATTAATAATGCGTTTGAAAAGATATTCACCGATTATCTCGAACTAAAACTGAGGAGTCTCAAGAACGCAATTGAGAGTTTTCAGACCAAATGGGGAATGGGCTTTGATTCCTTTAAGGAAAGACTGAAAGCCGGCACGCTGGGAAAGGACACATATTCATTAGATGTAGAACAGGACTTCTGGCAGTGGGAAGAAGCCGAAACTCTGAGAATGCACTATGAGGCACTGAAGAAAGAATGGACTTGAACCAGTTTCTGCTCTCCCTCTTGCATGCACTTTCGAACCTCGATTTTGTAGAGCAAGTTGAGTTTCAATCTGAAGTGTTCATTTTGAAGGGGAAAGCCGTCTTGGGGAAAAGCCGTTTTCTCCAGGTATACTTTAATGAACTCACTGGAACTACGGCATTTGCCCTTATCGAAAAAGAAAAAAGAATATGGGGAATCGATTTTGATAATCTTAGAGGCTGGCATCTGCACACGTTAGGGGACCCGCGTTCTCATCAAGACACAGGACCTATGACCATAGAGGAAATAATTAGTTCTTTGTCAGAGGCATGGTCGAAACTGCCGTAGTAGAGAATCCGTCGCGATGCTCCCCTGATGGCGAACGATAAGGAAATCGTGCCCGTTTTGACACAGTTTATTCCCGAATAAGACATCTCTCACAGAGGCACAGGGGGCGCAGAGTTTTTTCGCTTCGTCCGCAGAATTCGTGGGTCGCTTACCATTTGAGAGTATGCCAACTTCTTGTGATCACAATGAATTCTGCCCAGGATAAGCCCTGGGAAATCGAAACACGCAGAGGGGGTCAGCCCTTGACATTGGACATTTTAGTGTAGAACCTTCCCAATCATCACCGCAACGATCGCAACGAAACATTGGAAAGACTATTCTTGGACACGGTCCGCCTGGGAAGGCGGCACAGGATTTCACGGTTTTTCGTCAGGAGAGGCACCAGACAAAACCCTGCCGTGTGTCGAAAACCCGTTGCCAGTAATCTGCAAGGACTTCGTGCCGTTGTATCACTTGGCAAATCTCCTGAGGTTTGAGTTTGCCACGGCCGCCATGCATAACAACTACTATTTCCACAAGTTCGACAATAAGTTTGAAGACCAGAAGATGCTGGTCGGAGAGTTTGAAAAGGTGATACAGGAACTCCTGAAATCCTCTCGCGTCAAGGACTGGTACCGGGCCTATTTCAACTATGGGCTGGCCAACTACGTGCTCGGCAACAAGAGACTCCTTCCCTGCGAGATGGGGTTCAGTTCGTTTTTCGTTGATCCTTTTGGAGACCTTCGGCCTTGTAACGGCATGGATGAGGTCATGGGCAATATCAAGGAGCAGAGCTTTGAGGAGATTTGGACTGGGGCCGAGGCCGAACGTGTGCGGGCCAAGGCCAGGAACTGCGAGATGAATTGCTGGATGATCGGAAGCGTGGCGGAGATGATGAAGAAGTATATCTCAGTCCCGACCAAGTGGATAGTGCGGACAAAGCTACTGAAGAAGCCTATTGAATACTGCGGATTCCGGGGGAAGACGTGAATAGTAGGCAGTAGGCCGGAGAGAACGGGAATGGGAAACCGGGGTTATCGGGATTTGAAGGTTTACCCTGTTAAATAGGCGCCTGCCGCAGTGCGTGATACCAGATAGCCCGGATAGGTCGTGAATTCTGCATAGTCACCATAAGAGCAGTATTTGACAGGGTGAATCAGCTTTCGTACAGTCTGGCGCTGGAAATTCATGAGACTACGAAGGGATATCCAAAGGATACTTAGCCACGAAATTACACGAATGGGCACGAATCAGAGGCAGTAAGGCGTGAGGCGTATATCATGCGAGACGTCGACAGAGGAAACCGTGCTAGTTCAGTCTCCTTTCCAAAACTCGATAGAAACTCTCTCTTTTCCCAATCATCAGAATATATACGATCCTATTAGTTTCGTCGAGAATGTAGGAAATGCGATATTGAACTTTGCTTTTCTTGAAATGATATGAATAGACACCAGACAGCTTCCCAGTCAAGTTCTCACCGCAGTGCGGATCAATTAGTATCCGGGGTATGTGCACTTCTTTGACCTCTGCCAAAACTGACTTGTCCAGTTTCTTCAAGTCGTTCTTAACTTGAGGGTGGTATTCGTCTCTAAACATCGAACGCTTCTTCCCTTGATAGAGCCTTCACCTTTCCGGATTCCAAGTCTTGCTTTCTTTTCAAGAGTTCCTCGCTATCATCAGTCAAAAGAAGCAATAACGTTTCCAAATCATTTCTTTTCATGCTATTAATTACCTTTGCCAGATCATGCACATCAATATCAAAGGTTATTTGCGGCATGCTATTCACCTCCTTCGGGTGCGCCCGCCCGTTTTCAATTCACGGTATCACGGGAAGACTTCAAAGTCAATTCCCGGCACAATCGACGGAGGCGGTAGCGGCGGACTTTGTCCAATTCTCGGAGGAGACTACGGTCTTCTTGTCTTACCGTGTGTCGAAGACCCGTGTGTCCGTCTTCGGACCAGTGTCAAATAGACATTCTTGGGACACGGGCCGCCTCGGAAGGCGGCACAGGATTTCACGGTTTGTCTCGCCGGGAGTATCAAACAGGATTACGTTCTTGTCTTGCCCTCTGCCCCTTGTGACCTGCCTCGGTAGGCAAGACCGAAAACTAGCGGGGAAACGGAAGGGATTCAGGGAAAAAGCAGGAAAGACTTGTCTCTCACAGAGACACGGAGAGGATACATTCTTGTTGGGGGGGCCCTACGAGCCTGTCGGACTTGGGATGATCTACTGCGGAAAGTGGGATGACGGCCCCAAATATCCCCGAATTTTCGTTGCATAGGCCCACTATTGTGCCTCAAATTCGTGAATATTTGGCCTCGTTCCTCCACTTCCTCGCTATGATCCCGGTACTCCGACAGGCTCCTAGAAACTCTCCCTTTTGGTCAATGAGGCACCAGGCGCGCACGATGGGAAAGCGACTTATCTTAAGATCCGCTTCAGTATTTCGTAAAAGTTCTGTCTTGATTTTACCAAAACGATCTCAACACGAAATGCGTCCTCCCGGACACGATATGCAATCCTGTACTGGGTATTTTCAAGCGGAAGGGGCCATGACGATTTGATACTCACTACCAGGCATCGATGGATATTCCTTTGGCCTCGTCCAGTTCCTTGGCTGACAAGAAGATCGTCTGGCTGGCTTGTTCGTCCAACAGGATTTCTAGTGTTTCCAATTCGGCTCGACTAAGGCTCTTCAAAACATAGACGAGCCGTTCAATGTCTACCAAACCAAGTCTATTACACTCTTTCAAAGTCTCAGACACGGGAATCACCTCCATCACACAAGATGATTGTCAAGAAACAACAAAATGAAACCGATAGTTGGAAAGATGAGTAGACACACACTTTTCATAGGTAAAGTTGGCATTTGCCGACACAAAAAGCAAGGCAAAACAGGAAAGTGGCTACCTGGGATACCAAGCACGCTCGTCTGGAGGCGTGGCAACGTTGGGGGAAGAGAAAAGACGGCGCCCTCTGGTGAGGGTCATCACCCCGGTCCTTCAAAGCGAGCGACTGGAAGACGCAGAGGCCAGGCTGCAAGGGTTTACGAAGGAGATCGTGCCGGTTTTGAGGGAGTTTATTCCGGAATGAGGAGGGACGTGAGGCGTGAGGCGAGGAGAGCAGGAGGCCCATGCCTCACGGCTGGTACTTTGGTACTTCGTCCCCTTACGAATTACGCCTGACGCCTTACGGCCCTTGCCCTTGCCCTCGAAGCGAACGGGCGAGAGGAAAGCGGTGTTATTGTCTCATCAACTATGTTATAGTTTATTGGTTATTTATGAATAACTATGTAGAAGTGCAATAATGCCTGGCACACCGATTAAACGAAACATTCTGGACGAGCTGCGACAAGATCTCGGGCGTAAGGAGATAGCGTTTCTCATCGGCCCCCGGCAGGCCGGCAAGACCACGTTGATGAAGATAGTCCGGGCAGAGCTGGAGGCGGTCGGTGAGCGAACGCTTTTCCTCAGTCTTGATTTCGATGCCGACCGGGGCTATTTCTCCACCCAGGAAAAACTGTTGAAAAAGGTCGAGCTTGAGCTGGGAAGCGGTCCCGGGTTCGTCTTCATCGACGAGATCCAGCGCAAGGAGGATGCGGGGCTTTTCCTGAAGGGCATTCAGGACCGGGGATTGCCGTTCAAGCTTATTGTTTCCGGCTCCGGCAGTGTGGATCTGAAAGCACGGATCAAGGAGTCGATGCTCGGACGAAAGAGGGTATATGACGTTTATCCCCTATCGCTGCGGGAGTTTCTCAGTTTCCGCACCGGCTATCGCTATGAGGATAGGCTCTCGGACTTTATCGAAGTTGAAACAGCCCGCGCTGTACAGTTACTGGAGGAATACCTGACCTATGGCGGCTATCCCCGTGTGGTATTGGAGACGGAAGGACGCGAAAAACTACGCGTTATGGATGAAATCTACCAGGGATACGTCACACGTGACATCGCGTACCTTCTGCACGTTGAGAAGATAGAGGCCTTCGGCCATTTGCTGAAAACCCTTGCCGACCAGACCGGCAAACTCATTAATTTCTCGGAACTGGCAACAACGCTAGGTATTTCGCTCCCCACAGTAAAGAATTACTGCTGGTTCGCCGAGGAGACGTACGTACTCCGACGTATTACTCCTTTTTTTCGTAACATCCGCAGCGAGATAAGCAAGTCGCCTTCGGTTTATTTCTCCGACCTCGGCTTCAGAAATTTCGCCCTGGGAATATTTGGCAATCTGCAACGCGCCGATGACCTGGGATTTGCCTTCCAGAATCTCGTGTACCTAATTCTGCGGGAAAAGGTGCGCTGGACTGGGGCAAGGATTCACTTCTGGCGGACCACGGTAAAGACCGAGATTGATTTCGTTATCGAAGCCGGTAACAGGCTCATTGCTGTCGAAGTAAAGTACAAAAGTCTGAGCAGGGCGACCGTGCCGCGTGCGTTCGACGGATTCATCGAAAAATACAGGCCTGAGCGATGTCTAGTCGTCAACCGGAGCCTACGGCAGATGATGGATTACAAGGGAACTGCTGTTCGCTTCATGACGGTATGGGATCTGGTTATGGACAAAATTCTATAAGAGCAAGAGGGGATCACCCATTAAAGGGTAAGTCAGCCCTTGACATTGGACATTCTTGGGGAAGGGATGAAGGCTGGGGAGGCTGGATGGCCCATGCGGGACGTCCATGAAATCATAAGTTTCTGACTTGGAATGTAAGAACCGGGGCAGCCCGATGATATTGGACATTTGTGGGCCGAAGAGAGGGCGAAAGGCTATTGGACATTTTAGTATAGAACCTTCCCAATCATCACCGCAACGATCGCAACGAAACGTTGGAAAGACTATTCTTGGACACGGGCCGCCTGGGAA
>JAZDGK010000233.1:0-6226 GCA_043806955.1 Pseudomonadota bacterium
TATCTTTCCCAGGAGTGAATCGACCATGTCTCCGTGGGGATCGATTACGGCCAAACCTCTTCCCGCGCGCATGTCCTGCAAAATCATATTTTCCATGAGAGTGGATTTCCCCGTACCGGTCTGGCCTATAATAAAAGCGTGACGCATTCCGTCTTCCATAGGAGACGTTATATCCTGCACCATCCCCAGGTGCTCATTGCAGAATAGCCGGATTTCATCACCTCCTCCGGTTCGGGGAGATGTAAGCGCAAAGGAAGTCCTGGACCGTTTCACGGGCAGGCCGCAATGCTCATTCAGGGGCGGGAAGGGCAGCCGAAATGCACAGGCCGCTTCACTCAACGTAAAAGGCTCGTCTTCAGGGAAAAAAAGTCCCGTTCAAAGCTGTTACGGGATCAACCGCGCTGTAGGAGAATCCACCCTGGAAGAGGTAATCCTGCTCATCCTGAGGCGAGCGGCTTATGGCCCTCCCAACCACATTCCCGATCGATTCATCAATAGGATGGGAAGCGAATACGAACGTACCCACATCGAGTGCGCACTCGGTCAAGCTGTTCAGTTGCCTAAGCGACAAGTCCCGAATGAGGGATGCCTGTCGGTTCAGAGTCATCTGGTATTCTTTCGCCCCTGAAAGAAAGAACTCGCAGGTCTCTATGGCCCCTCGCAACCGGCTGCCGGGATCGGCTCCCGCTGCCTTCCTTATCCGGACCACAAGCTGAATCGGATCCAACTGGCCCAAAAGGGTAGTCAGTAATCTCGACCAGTCGTCCAGTGAAGGCATCCATGGGAATCGATATCTGACCGCGTGCTTCTCATCCGTTTCCATAACCCGCTTCTTCTCGAACCCAATGGAGAGTCGTTTAAGAGGAGTGGAGAGTGCGATGACCTCTTCCCGCCTCAAAACGGCCAAGCCAGTGTGCGTGGCAAAAGGTGTCGTTATCTGCCACAAGGAATCTTCGTCGACTACCGAAACAAATTCGGCTTCCGGCATATGAGCAGAAAGCAGCGGCATCAGAGACAGATAGCGGGAGGCGATTTCTTCTTGTGCCGACTGTTTGGTTGAAGTAAATGCCCGGAGGACGAGAGCGATCAGGATGCGACCTTCAGGCCTGAATGACAGGTTGGGGAAGGCGGTGAGATACAGCTCCAGACAAACACTGGACGGCCAGGAGGACAGAGCATGAATCAATGCTTCCTGCGTCCTTTGTTTCTTAGCTGCGGCCACTTGCGTATAATGAGACAGATCCTCAGCAGGGGAGGTCCTTTCCAGAAAGAGATCACCCTTCAAAATGGATTTCAGTTCCAGACCGGCCAGTCCTTCAAAACCGGAATCGATTTTTCGAACCAGTATTTTGGGAAACGATTTCACTTTTTCCGTCCCTCCCGTTTAAGATTTGTAGCGATCTCGTTATCGAGATGCAGCACCCTCTTGACAGCCTCTATCGACAGACCCATATCGAGGAGCTCGGCAGCCATCCGTGATTTGGCTGCCGCGTTCCCCTGGCCTACGATCTTCTCATTCCTTGGCAATATCTGCTCCTTGCCTCCTGTTTCCAAACTTTCGGCTTCCGGTTTACTGAGGCCTATTCCCAGGCTGAACTTCATACTACCTCCTTTTCAAAGGGATACTATTAGATAACGATCAAAGGATCGAACTATTACACGATTAGGATATGCCAAACTCAGTGTTCTGTTCCGGCGAGCTGCTCACATGCTTTGGTTTCCGGCCCTGAATCACAAATCACGGACCAGGAGCATCAGTATGCGGATATTCGTATGATACGGCGTCTGCTCTCTCTCAGCGTTATCCAGCGGAGCCTTAGGACATTCAAGTTTCGGGCGGAAAAATCAATAGACGACATTTAAGCTAATCCATTAACGGATAAAATGAGATGAATTCCGAGGGTATTCAATAACGTGATGAGGGACTAATTGCTTTGCACCATCCATTCTGGAGTAACCCTGATCGAGTGAAGTCATGAGTTCTGATCTCCGGAATGGGTGGCGGACCGAAGTTAGGAGACTAAAAGAAGTACTTAATGCCCCCGCCGACGGTATAGGCATCCAGATTAATCCCGCCTATTCCGGTTACGGTCTTGGTGTCGGCCTCGGTCCAAACGTATCTGGCATCCAGATTGATAGCCCAATTCGTGTGGACAAAAATCTCTGTGCCAAGGACCGCATGAAACCCGTACCTGTTATCTACTGAGATAAGAGGCGAAGATGACCGGGTCTTGCTGAAGTCGTTAAAATAATAGCCGATTCCTCCGCCTACGTATGGGCTGAACATCTTTCCGATCGGAAGGTGCAGACGGCCGGTCAAAAGAACGGGAATCTGAGTAAAGTCGCCCGCTTTTGCGCCTCCGATTTTCAAGTCCGACTTGGTGTATTCGCTGGCCAGTTCGATGGAGAACGACTCATCCGAAAAAAATGTCAGGTTAATCCCGTACAAGACGGATGATTTGATTTCAGAGCTGGAGCTCGAAGCCATGATTGGGCTATCATCAAAGTCGTAATAGGCCCCCCTGATTCCTATTCCGAACTTTCCTTGATGCTCCTGAGCCAATCCTGCCTGGCTGAAAGCCAGTGCCATAACCAAAGCACAACACAAAACAAGACCAATTCTTTTCATCTTTTTCTCCTCCTCAGAGATCGCTATTCATTTGAGTTTCAATTCGATGTTCCGAGTCTCATCACATCTTCACCCAGGTACAGTATCTGGTAATGCCGACGGTCCCGTCGTTGTCCGCATCTTGCTCCGCTTTCGAGAGATTGCCGTTCGAGTCGTAACTGTAGTAGACGACATGGTCAAGAACTCCGTCATTATTATAGTCCCGCTCGTCTTTTACCAGTTTTCCATTGTCATAGGTGTATCGGGCAATTTCATTAATGGTTCCGTCAACACCATCATCCGCTTCTTTTTTCACCTTGTTTCCACTGGCATCATAGGTGTAGTGAATGACTCTATCAATCGTGCCATTATTGTCCCAGTCCTTTTCGTCCCTGATCAGGCGGCCATTGCCGTCGTAAACACTATATTCAATCCAGTCAATTTCCCCGTCAGCGCCGAGATCGGTTTCTATCTTTGTCTCGTTTCCGTTGGAATCGTAACTGTAATAATAGAACCAGTCCATAGTTCCATCATTGCCGTTATCCATTTCTGATTTTATCTTTTTTCCGGTAGAATCATTCGTATAGTAAATGACATCATTCACGGTGCCGTCATTTTGATAGTCTCTGTCACACCTAGCCAGATGACCCTGGGGATCGTAAAAATAGTTCCAAACGCAGTCCATGATTCCGTCCGGAATACTGTTTCCCCCCATGCCGTCAAAGCCGTCCCATTCTTCCTTTGCCAATTTCCATTCATTGGCTGTGGTATCACCTCCATTTCCGGAAGGGGATGAAGATCCGCTGGTCGAATCCGCGGCCGACGCATTTCCGTCGCCCCCGCTTCCACAGCCCGCCAGACAGAACAGAGCCAACAATGCTGTTCCAATTACAACAGAAAGCCCGACGTATACTTTTCCCTTCATTGATAAGTCCTCCTCGATTCCGATTTCGTGAGCACCGACGTGACGTAATCGATTTTATGACACAAATTTGACCGTTGTGCTTTCGATCAGAATGCTAGAGCACGCCATGACTCGACTGGTATTTTCTTGAGAAAACCAGCTCTACCAGGCAATCCAAACATCGATTCTGTCGGATGTAAATTGCGAACGACCGCAACGTAGTGGACTATTTCAATAGCCTGCGCAGGAAGGACTGGAGATTCTTTTTGTGACTATTCAGGTTTAGCCGTTTCCTGAGTTGGTACCGATGAAACTCGACGGCACGTTCCGATACGCCCAAGTAGGCGGCGATTTCCTTATTCCCGAGATTCTGTGCTACCAGGCTGGCCACCTGCACCTCGCGTTGGGTCAGTTCAGGGCACAAAGATTGTAGCCGGTGCACGAACCCGGACGTAAAGATCGTTTGCAGGCTCGCATAGGCTGCCCTTATCACTGACGTCTCGCCGTTCGGGAGCCGGAGATCCCTCATTCTTTGCACATGCGGCAGGACGAGATCGGCAATTTGAGTAGCGACCTTCTCCCTGACCTCTTCTTTCTCTTCCTCTGCAGCCTCAAGCAGAAGTCGAAGGGAGTTCTTGATCTGTTGAACGAGACAAGCCTGTTTGTCTAGTCTGGATCGATACTTCTCCAGTTCGGCTTCCAACAACCTAACCTGAGTGATATCCAGTACATGTTCGACGGCATGCGTAACATAGCCGTTCGTGTCGAAAACAGGCCATGCCTTTATCTCAATCCATTTTTCTATTCCGTCGGGTGATGAGGCGAAGCGTTTTGCGACGTAAGGCACCGCACTTTCAGGTGTATCTCCCGCTTCCATTGGACATCCTGAACACGGTCCGGGTATTCCATGGAGAGCTTCATGACACTTTACCTCTCTCTGCGGCTGCTCCCCAAATACTCCGAAGACGTTTACGCATTCGTGATTTGACCAAACCAAACGAAAATCCCGGTTAACAATGCCTATGGGACTCGGCACAGTCTGAAGCGCCTGTTCCAAAACTGCATGGGGAAGTTCGTGCATAAATGCCTCCGGCATCTGGGATAGTGGATTCTGAGGTCGTTTGCAAGGTCCGCACAGATCACTGTTTACCCGTGATGAACCTGGCATGTCTCTTATCGATAGCGTCCGTTGATTTTTTGCTGGATCGTTTGAGAAGTAAATGGGTGCTTCTTATATAGCCGGCGCGGGATGAACAGATTGGCGCCTTTGGAGTTTTTCGCGGAACGATAGCGAATCGGCTTCCCTGTTTTTCCCGCATACCTTCCGAGTCTGTGGCCAAGTTTGGGACCAATAATTCCCTTCTTTGTGGCTCCGCGCAGGTCCCGCACTCCAACCAGAGTTCGAATTCCCTTGGGGGTGGGGTGGGTTAAGTTCAGACTGCTTCTGGTCATGGCCTTTTTTGATCGAACACGAAGCAACGAATTTGCCCCTTTTCTCTCCATCATGGCCGTCTTGGGAGAATGAGCAAGGTATAGGCCCCTGCCGAAGCGCGATCGTCCCTGCATCTTCCGGATCGAGAAACCCTTGGCGGCTATTTTCCGCGCGAGCGCCTTACCCGTTGCATGGAAAAGGAAAGGTCGGGCCAAACAGTCCGGAACCGAGCTTAAACAAAGGAATGTGGCCACCAGCAGAATGCCAAGCGGTTTCTTCATCTTCCTGTTCTCCCTAAAACAGTCCGAAAGATCCAGCGTGTGACTCGAAATGGCAGAAGAACGAGATCATAGAGTATGCTTCCGAACAGGTGGTCGGTAACGCCCCTCCCAAGCAAGGCACTTGAGACCGATTTGACCAAAGAATAGCCAAGAAAAAGGATAAGTATCGCAAGGAGCCAGAACGGGAGACAATCCAGAAGTGAGGAGACGAACGGCATCAATGCGATCATGATGAAAAGGCCGAGCAGGATGCTGATCGCCTGCCCAAACGTTACAATGCGAAGAATCACCAGAATCCCGAGACCCAACGGGACCAGGATCAAGAACTCGTCGGGCAAGAATGTCAGCAGAATTCCCATAAGATCCTCCTCTCGTGGAATAAGAAAGGCGCCCCACAGCGCCTTCTTCCGATCTCCTGTCAACACCCGCGGTCACTGCGGGTGTTGACAGGCAACCTTTTCCGACCCGCTACCGTCCCTTACGCACTATCCTCCCGTAATGGTCGGTCACAGTGCCCGACCTATGGGAAATCCTGCGGTGTCCCTCCGTCGTGGTATTACCGGCACTGTTCTTGTGCCAGACATCAGTGTGGCCCGCCTTCTCATGCCGGTATACGACCTGTTTCCCTTTGTCCTCTCTTTTGCCCATTTGTATTACCTCCCGTTAGTGAGTTGGCCGAATCTCCCTTGTATTCGTTCTATAGACTTCCAGATAAAGCTTTTGGGTGCGTTATCGGTCGCGGATGTACGAACAGGTACTATCCCCTCCCTGCTGCCTTCCCAAAAACATTATCTGAAAGTCTATATTTGTGATGACCTCGCAAGAAGTCGGAAAGTAGTAACAATTTAGCGCTTTGAAAAAACGCGCTAAATCTCACTTCAAGATGGAAAATGCAAGATGGAAAATGCAACATTCGGAAAAAAATGAAATTTGCATTTTGAAATTTGCATTTTGAATTCAAGTTTAGCCAATTTTTCAAAGGGCTAACCTGTTACGATATT
>JAZDGK010000234.1:0-16537 GCA_043806955.1 Pseudomonadota bacterium
TGCAGATGAGATTCCTTGGACTAAAGCCGATCCAATGGGCCGGTCTATTGATGCTGGTTGGTTTTTGCCTGAGCAGAACCGGCTCGGCAGAAGAACGCCCTGTGGTGAGTAAGGGTGAGATCCTCAACCTGGGACGGTGCATTGAGTTGTCGCTGCAGCATAACCCCAGACTGGATTCCGCCCGGCGGGCCATCGAAGCCAGCCAGGCCCGGATAACCCAGTCGGTCTCGGGATATTTGCCGCAAGTAGCTTTAAGTGCAGGGTATGATCGGCAGCATACTGAATTCTCCGACCGCTCCTCTTCGTCCGGTACGACCTCCAGTACTTTCAGAACGGGCATCGATATCAACCAGCTCATATATGATTTCGGCCGTACGGGCGGGCGGATTGAAGCCGGTCGCCAGAATCTCAACCTTAACCGGCACCGATTTTCCGACACCCTCGTCTCCATAATGCTTGAAGTCGAGAACGCTTATTACGACATCCTTCGGGCAAAAAGTGTTCTGACAGTGGCTATCGATACTGTTCGACAAAGAGAAGAACACCTGAGGCTTGCCCAGGGCTTCTACCGGGTCGGGACAAGACCGAAAATCGATGTAACCCAGGCTGAAGTCGATCTTGCAGGTGCATTGCTGGACAGAATCAGGGCCGAAAACTCGGTGAATACCGCAAGAGCGACTCTTAATAATGCGATCGGCCTGATTAGCCCTCCCGATTATGATGTGAAAGCTGATATTGAGATCGAGACATTTAACGGCAGCATCGAGGCATTTGTGAACGAGGCACTCGAAAATCGCCCTCAGATCCTTACATTGAAGGCCCAGTACGACGAGCAGAAGGCCCTTTTGGAATCCGCCATCGGTGAATACTACCCGGTTCTCAACGGAAATACCGGATACGATCTGGCTGGAGATGAGTATCCCTCGGACAAGAACTGGAGTTTCGGGGCCTCTTTGACTTTTCCCTTGTTCTCCGGCTTTGCTGCCAAAGGAAAGGTTGCAGAGGCGCGTGCACTGCTTGGCAGGATCGAAGCCGACAGGAAAACTGCCGAGTTTGGTACTCGCCTCGATGTCGAGAAAGCCTTTTTTGCGGTAAAAGAGGCCGAGGAATCGATACACACCACACAAAGACGGGTTGAGTTTGCCACGGAGAATCTCAATCTGGCAGAAGGCCGTTATAAAGTCGGTATCGGATCAGCCATCGAGTCTACGGATGCTCTGGTATCTTATGCTCAGGCCAGAGTCGATAATGTCCAGACCTTGTACAATTACAAAACAGCCATCGCTCGGTTGTACAGAACCGCCGGCAGGATGGAAATATCTCCAGCCGCCGGGGCGCCTGACGGACTTAGTACGGCTCCACGAAAACGTGTACCTAAAATGGACGAGCCCTCATAGGCGGGGGGTTCTAACCCCGCCGAAAATGGATCGTTCCGTTGCGGGGCGGCCCTGGAAAGGGCCGCCTATCCGAAGGGGATACTCCTAGATGAGAAACAGTCCATGAAGAAGATGACTCGTTATGCAACCTCTGTGATTTTTGTTCTGGCCGTTGCGGCCACAGTTCTGCTGGTCGGAAAAAGCAACAACAATGACGTAAAGTATAAGCTGGGACGAGTGGAGAGAGGACAGATCGCTTCAAAGGTGCTTGCCAGCGGCACTGTAAATCCGGTGCTTCTCGTTTCAGTCGGGAGTCAGGTATCCGGCACAATTCAAAAAACCTATGTCGATTTTAATTCACCGGTAACCGGAGGGCAGGTCATAGCCCAGATCGATCCCGCCGTTTTCCGGGCGGAGGTTGAACAGGCCCATGCCAGATACGAAAGCGCTCTGGCCGGTAAAAAACAGAAAGAGGTGCAGGTTCTGGATACCAAAAGGACTTTTGATCGCAATCAGGAGCTTCTGAACAGGGACCTTATTGCTCAAAGCGACTTGGATGCGGCATCAACCACTTACCAGTCCACACTTGCCGAACTCCAGGCAGCCAAGTCGGCAGTTCTTCAGGCCCAGGCCGCACTAGATCTCGCCGAATCGAATTTGAGGTATACAACTATCCATTCGCCCGTGACAGGTACCGTGGTATCACGAAACGTCGATGTCGGGCAGACCGTAGCCGCAAGTTTTCAAGCCCCCGTACTTTTTACGATAGCGCAGGACTTGAGCAAGATGCAGGTGAATACCAGTGTGGACGAAGCTGATATTGGAATGGTCGCAACCGGACAAAAAGCTGATTTCACGGTCGACGCGTATCCCGGCAAGACGTTCGCGGGCACGGTCGCTCAGGTTCGAAATGCGCCCCAGACCATCCAGAACGTTGTGACATACGATGTTATTGTGAGTGTAAACAATCCCGGCCTGAAATTGAAACCCGGGATGACCGCCAATGTTGCTATTCTTGTCGACCGTAAGAACGGCGTCCTCAAGATTCCGAGTGCGGCGGTCCGGTTTCAGCCGCCCGAAAAGGAGCTGATGAAGCACAAAGGACTTCCCAAAGGGCCGCTGGTATGGAAAGTATTGCCTGAAAACCAGCTCCAACCGGTTCAGGTAAGGCCGGGTATAACAGATGACAAATATGCCGAACTCATTTCAGGAGATTTAAAGGAAGGCGATTCGCTTGCCGTGGAGATCATGGAAGGAAAGAAGAAGGACAAGGACAAAGCGCCCGGATTCAGGCCGTTCTAAGAGGGTGTCTAAAAACTCTCCCTTTTGCCCAATCTCTGCGTCAGGCTCGAATTCTAATCCTCAGAAGGCCAGGAAGCCAGGAAGCTAGGAGGCTATAGACTTTCAGATAATGTTTTTGGGAAGGCAGCAGGGAGGGGATAGTACCTGTTCGTACATCCCCGACCGATAACGCACCCAAAAGCTTTATCTGGAAGTCTATAGAAAGCTGACCCGCTGGGATTGCCTCTCAGCCTTCTCGCCTCCCAGCATCCCAGCCTTCAAGCCTTCAAGGGTTAGAATCCTCGCCTTCCTTGACCTTGAACAAAATTGAGAGTTTTTGGACCCCCTCTTAGAGATTGGGGAATTGGGATAGTGGAATGATGGAATACTGAGTCCCGCAGAGTTCCAAGTTCAAGGTTTCGGGTTCACGGTTAAACTTGGAACTGTGAACCGTGAACTTAGGAGCCTGTCGGATTTAGGGGATCGTCACGAGGAAGTGGAGGAACGAGACCAAATATTCACGAATTTGAGGCGCATAGTGTTGCTATGCAACGAAAATTCGGGGATATTTGGGCCGTTCCCCCCACTTCCGCAGTAGATCATCCCTAAGTCCGACAGGCTCCTAGGACTCAGACATCCTTAATTCAACAGTATTGCCCCTGACCCATGAGGAAGGAGAAGATCTCTCCACGACCGAATTTCCTGCACGATAATCGATGTGTATCCCAAGTAGATGATTTTAGAATTAAATCCTGAAGTTTATTCTGTAACCTGCCGAAAAGTATAATAGAAATCCCATTCGCATCGGCCAAGGGGCGGGTATGCAGGTTCAAGCCGACGACAATCCTAGCAGCGGCCTTCAAGATACGGTTACTCCAAAAGAAGATTCTGCCCTCAAACTAATTATTTCAGACGATAGAATGGAGGCCCTTCTGATAGTAGACGGGCCTCTGGAAGCTCCCGAAGAACAAATCCGCAACCGGATCAATCAGGAACTCATAAGCAGGAAGATAGTTTCCGGCATTGATACCCAGGCCATCGGACAGTGTATTGCCGAACGTTCAAGTGAAGGAGAGAAAAAGTATGTGATTGTACGCGGCATGCCGCCTGTGCCTGGGAAAGATTCGGAAATAGTCTTGAAAAATGACGAGCATCGGAAAGTCCCGAGCGTTAGTGAATATCTTCGGATGGATCAAAAAGCTCGTGCCGAGACTTTGCAGGTGGAGGCCGGTGATTTGGTCGCTGTCGGGAATCCGGCCGTAAAAGGGGGGGAAGGAAGGACGGTAACCGGTGACCCCGTAGCACCAGTGCCTGTTCAGGATGTCCCGTTCAGAGTGGGGCAAAACTTACGGATTGCAAGCGGCAAGGAGGCGAAAGCAAAATTCAGCGGGACCGTCTGTATCAATAGTAAACAGGAGTTTGAGATTGTCCGGCTGGATATCCTGGTCAAAGAAGACAAGATGGAGGCCGCTCTAGTAATCGGAGGAATGGCCGAAATACCAAAGCAGGAAATCCGGGCAAAAATAGAGGGGCTTCTCAGGTCCTGTAACATAGTCTGCGGAATCGATGGAAGAACGATTGATGAGTGCCTGGCCGAAATCCCGTCCGGTGAGATGAAAAAGTACCTGGTGGCCCGGGGAAGTCCACCGGGGTCAGGCACAGATGCGAGGATCATTTACTATCTGGACGATCAAGAGATCGGCACGTTTGAGGAATACGCAAAGATTTATTCCTCCGACCGGAACAGAGACTTCCACGTTAGAGATGGTCATGTCCTCGCCGTCAAGGTTTCCCCCGAGAAAGGAAGCGACGGGTTTACCATTACGGGCGAATCACTGCCGGCTCCCGCGGTGCAAGACGTCGCCTTCAGAACAGGAAAGAACGTTCGCGTTTCAGACGACAGGATTGAGGCGAAAGTTGCAGGAACAGTCCTCTTGAATGAACAACAACAAATCGGGGTTGCACCCATTCAGGTATTCATGGCTCCGGATAAGATGGAAGCCGCTCTGATCATCGGCGATCCGGGCGAGGCGCTCCAAGACGAGCTTCGCCCGATGGTGGACCAAATACTTGCCCGTAAGAAGATAACTTCGGGGATAGACGAATCGGCTATTCAGGAAAGTATCGCTCAAGCTGCCTCCGGTCAGCCCAAGAGATACATAATTGCCCGGGGAGTTCCTCCGAAACCCGGACAGGATGCAGCCATTCTTTTTAAACCGAGCGGTGATCGCCGGGCTGGAACCATGGACCAACACGCGAATATCGATTTCCGCGATCGTGGATCAGTTGTCCAAGTGAACGCGGGGGATGTTCTGGCCATTAAGACCGCCATGATAAAGGGAGAACCGGGTGTTACTGTTACAGGCGAGACGTTGCCGGCTCAACCGGTCCATGATGCCGTATTCAAGGTGGGGAAAAATGTCGGCATTGTCGATGGAGAAAGAGTCGAAGCCAAGATCAGTGGAGCAGTCTCTATTAATAGCCTGCAACAGATAGAAGTCTCCCCCGTATTTCCGGTTCAGGGGGATGTGGACTACTCTGTGGGGAATATCAGTTTTGACGGCCTGGTTCAGATATCGGGGTGCATACGTTCCGGTTTTCGGGTGCGTGCCGGGAGCCTCATCGTGGGGTTCATAGAACCGAATGCCAAAATAGAAGTAAAGGGCGACATGTCGGTAAAAGAAGGTATGTTAGGCGCTGATGTGAAGGTTGGAGGCTTCACGAAATGCGGCTACATCAGACGATGCAGGGTCTCAGCCGAAGGCGATATTGTTGTAGACAGCGAGATTGTGGACAGCAATTTAAGCTCGTTGGGACAAGTTCTCGTCACCCGTCGGGGGGGGCGCATACTTAACAGCACCATACTGGCAAAAAGAGGGGTCGAAACTTACAATTTGGGGTCTGAATCAAGCCCTCCGTGCGATATCATTCTGGGAGTTGACTATCGAAGTGATATGGAAATCGAGACGTTGAATGAGGAAATCCTGCAGTGTGGGCAGAATCTGGAGAAACTGGAAATCAAGTTTCGCGAAGTAAGTCAGGTCAAGCAACAAATAGAGGCGAATCTCGAGTCTCTGAAAAAGGCTTTACCTGCTTCGCTGGATACGCGTCAGAAATATCGCCTTCATATGCAATGCAAGGATTTGTGTTTGCGTCACAAAGAATTTGAAAAGAACTACAAGCTGCTTCTCGATGCTATGGTCTCGCTCAGAGGAACAAAAAGGGAACTGGAAGAAAAGAGACAGAACCTTATGAATGAGCGTAAAAAGGTGGAATCGGACACATATTTGACGGTGAAAGGGATAGCTTTTGAGCAGAACAGAATACGCGGTAAAATTGCTCTTCTTGATATGCCGGATGCCGCAAGCTCTTTCCGCGCCCATGAGACTGTGGTCACCCATGAATTAGAGGATGGAAGACAGGAACAGAGCGTGGAGATCAGATTGACCTCTCTTTAGATGACGCGGGGAAGGGGGAGACGCGGGGGACACGGTGACCGACAAATGCGGAGTGCGGAATGAAAAAGATGGCGGCAATCCGCAACCTTAGGGGATCCGGAAAATGCTAATATACCGTGCATAGGTCAATTCTCAATATCGAATGTCCAATACTCAATGTTCAATGTCCAAGGAATTGACTCCTAATTGGAAATTGGTTATTGAGCATTGAACATTGGGAATTTATCCTAAAATGGTATGACTGAAACTTCTTGGTCCCCTTAAGGGAGTGGGATCTCTTCTTTGAAAAGGGCAACCCGAAGCCACCGGCAGGCAAATTTGAAGAGCAGGATATCATCTTTCATGAATGGTTCGATTTCTTCCCGGCTTACCGTGTAGGTACTTAAGAAACTGGGCCTGAGTGCAAGCTCCCTGAATTCGTCCAGGCTGTAGCTGGCTATGAAGAACATCTGTATTCCCGTATTGTCCAGGCCTCTGGCCGGAAATCTTTTATTCAGAGTTATTTCGGACCATATAGAATTCATTTCCTCATAGATTTCAGTTCCCTGATCCCTGAGCCAGTTTCCGACGGATACGGTGCCACCATCGTTAAACCCCCTGCAAAAAGGCCTCCTTACCACAGCGAAAGTTTTTTCCGTACTCGTTGTATCAGGTGACGGATGAGAATCCTTGCTTGTACAGGGTTCGAGGGGGAAAGTCCGGCAGGACCAGGGACGATCAGGGTAGACTCCACAGCCGTCTTTACCCGCAAAAGGGCAGGTCTTATCATCCCCCGTCATCTTCATGGCAACCAAGGGGTGTCCGACCTCTTCTATGTACATGGAAACCGTATACCTGTTCAGGAATTCTCTTGAATTAAGAGAGAGGCAATTTTTCAGTCTCAGCACATCATAGGGGGTAAGGAAGAGATTTATATCCCGGCAGCACCTGGTGAAGCATTCGAGTTCACCGTGGCACTCAAAGGGGAATATGTCATGCGATTTCAGTCTCAAGATTTCATTCATGGCCAATTCCTGGGTAGCGTCGGTACATAGTAGTCGGACTGCATGCCGGCCGCAACCAAAAAACTCCGCATCGTCATGCCTTGCAGGCGTGAGCTTCAGAACGCGTGAAGCGCCACAGGTACAAACGCTTTCTCGTCCGCCCGAGGCGGGCGCCGACAGCTCTACCCTCACTTCCACTTGCACCCGGCCTCTTCTAATTTGTTGACGAAGATTAATATTCAGTTAAAATGGCTCCTGGGAGCCTGTCGGACTTAGGATGATCTACTGCGGAAAGTGGAGGGGACGGCCCAAATATCCCCGAATTGTCGTTACATAGCAACACTATGCGCCTCAAATTCGTGAATATTTGGTCTCGTCCCTCCGCTTCCTCGTGACGACCCCCTAAGTCCGACAGGCTCCTGGCTTATTTTTCTAACGAATTTTCGCCGGTTTGTCCCTCTGCCCAAGGAAGTGGATAACAATGACCGAATTAGAAGGCGAAGACTTCTCTCTTAAAGAGACCGGAGCTGTTCAGGAAGGAGAGAAGGGATTACTTGTTCCCCAAGACCCCTTGAGGCGTTATCTTTTTGAAATGCGAAGTTATCCGTTGCTCAGCAGAGAAGAGGAAAAGGATCTGGCTTTTCGCTATTTCCACCACCAGGATCCGGAAGCAGCTTACAGGCTCGTGACGTCAAATCTCAGGCTGGTAGTCAAAATCGCACTTGATTTCCAGAGATACTGGATGCAGAATTTTCTCGATCTTATCCAGGAGGGAAATGTCGGGCTGATGCAGGCCATGCGCAAGTTCGATCCGTACAGAGACGTCAAGTTCTCTTATTATTCTTCTTACTGGATCAAGGCGTATATTCTGAAATTCATTATGGACAATTGGCGTCTGGTAAAGATCGGAACGACACAGGCACAGCGCAAGCTTTTCTATAATCTAAGGAAAGAAAAGAGCCGTCTTGACGCACTGGGATACGAGCCGGTTCCCAAGCTTATTTCCGAGAGTCTCCAGGTAAAAGAGAAAGATGTTATAGAGATGGATGAAAGAATGGGCGGATGGGAAGTATCACTCGATACCCCTTTGCAGTCGGATGACGGGAAAGGGACATATGGGGATTATATTAAGTCCGACTCTGTACCGATCGAGGATCACATAGCACGAAACGAGTTTTCGGAAAAACTGCATGAGAAGCTGAAGCAGTTCAGATCAACTCTTGAAGGGCGGGAAAAGGCCATCTTCGAAGAACGCATAATGGCTGAGACACCGCTCACTCTCAAGGAAATAGGCAACCGGTACGGGGTCACCAGGGAGAGAATTCGGCAGATAGAGGCTGGTTTGATTAAACGGATTAAGGAACACCTTAAAAAGGAGTTCCCGGATATTGACGATAGTAACCGTTCACCGTTCACCCCGTGAAATAATCTGATGGCATCTCCAATGCCCCCTGAAATGGTCTGGGCATTCAACAGCCTCCGGAATTAGTGAGCGTCTATTTCACAGGGTGAACGGTCAACGGTGAACGGATATTGACGATACAGGTCTGAATCTCATTGAAAAATGCAAGTTGCGTACTGCATTGAAATGTGGGGGTGTCGCCTGGTGTATTACCGTGTATTAGCTGCATGTTCGGTCTTTATTCTTATCTTCGGATCAGTCTGCCTGTACCCTGAAACGGCTTCCGGCGAAGGAGCGGGCAAAAACGCTGCAACACTCTATTACCATTATTTGCGCGCTCAGATGGAAGCGAACGATGGCAAGATTGGGGCGGCTATCGATGAATATAAAAACGCCGCAAGTCTCGATCCGGCTTCAGCCCAGGTAGCGCTTGAGCTATCCGCGCTGCTCTTGCAGGAAGAAAAACTTGGTGACGCCCTTTCCTGGGCCAAGAAATCCGCTCAGTTGGCGGATTCAGTTCCCGTCCATTTGCTCTTGGGACGCATTTACAGCGCCCTTGAAGAGCAGGAGGCGGCGATCAAGGAGTATGAGAGAGTAATTAAGCTCGATCCGGAGGGCCAATCTCCCTACCTGCTTCTCGCGTCTCTTTACATGAAGGCCGGGAAACATCCTCAGGCTGCCGAGGTGCTTGAAAAACTGGTAGAAAAAGACGGCACTTGTTTTATGGCATACTACTACCTTGGGCGCATCTATAGTGAAATAAGCCCGTCTCCTGATATTGAAAAGTATTACTTGAAAGCGATCGAGCTCAATCCCCATTTTGAACCGGCCTTGCTTGAGCTTGCTGCATTGTACGAATCTCATGGAAATGTAGAGAAGCTGGTCTCCATGCTCGAACGTATCCGCTTGTTTCATCCTGATAATGTAGAAGTACTGGTGAGGCTCGGTGTGTGCTGCTTGAGAATGGGGAGAATAGAGGATGCCATCCGGTATTTCCAGGAAGCAAAGAGTGTGGGCAATGACTCCAAAAAGGTGCGGATGCAGATCGGCACGGCGTGGCTCTTGAGCGGCAGGTACCGTGAAGCCGGCGAGGAGTTTGAGGCCGTGGTTTCCATGGATGTCGGCGATGACAGCGCCCATTTGTATCTGGGCATCTCGCATGCAGAAAGCGGAAATTTGGAACAAGCTATTGAGGAATACAAAAAGATACCAAAAGGGTCGGAGTCTTATTTTGAAGGACGAATGCAGCTTTCGAATGTATACCGGCGCCAAGGGAAGATTGACATGGCGATTACAGAATTAAGTATCGTTAAATCACTTCTGGACAAGCCGGATGCCTATGTTGCCCTGGCTCATATATACGAGGATCAGGAAAGATTAGGAGACGCTGAAGCTGTACTAGAAGAGGCGATGAAGAAGTTTCCCGAGGATTTGGATGTGGAATTCCAAACCGGGGTTCTTCTCGACAAACGCGGCGAAAAGAAAAAGTGTATTGAAACGATGAAAAAAATCGTGGCTGCCGATCCCAATCATGCGCACGCCCTGAACTATCTGGGCTACACGTACGCGGAGATGGGTGTGAATCTGGATGAGGCCGAAGAATTGATCAAAAGAGCTTTGGCCGTCAAACCGAATGATGCCTATATCACTGACAGCCTGGGCTGGGTATACTATCAGAAAGGCCGTTATGATGACGCTATCAAAGAACTGGAGAAGGCTGAGGGACTGATGACCGGAGGCGATCCTACCATTGCCGAGCACATAGGAGACGCTTATTGCAAGAAAGGTCACTTCTCCAAGGCACTGGAAAACTATCTGAAGAGTGAAGCAGGTTACACGAAGAAAGGAGACAAGGAGCGGATTACTGCTAAAATAGAAGAGACGATGGCTATCCTTGGGAAAGAGGGGGGGAACGCCGACGGTGAAAATGGAGCAGAATCTACGAAAGAAAACGACTGAAAGACAAAGCGATCCATTGGTTGCCGGCGGGCCGGTCAAACAACTGCTTCCGGTAGTCTTGCTTGTTTTGATCGTGAGTTCCTGCGCGCCTGCCCCACGAATTACAGAAAGACCCGAGAGCGAGGTCCTCAGCCTGGCATGCAGTATCAGACTGATGATGGAAGACCGGAAAGAGGTTTCGAACGGATTTGCAGCAGAGGCGGATTTGTCATTGTCTTATCCCGGAGCGGATTACTCAAGCGAGGCCCTGATCGTCGGATGGCGGCCGGCACTTTTGCGGATTGAATACCTGGGCCCTTTCAACCAGCCCGTCTTGTCCTTTGCTACGGACGGGCATAATTTTGACCTGCTTTCAGTGCTCAGTATGAGGTATTACGAAGGAACATTTTCCGCTCCGGCGGTGGCCTCTTTTATTCCGCAGGGGGTAAGAATGGAGGATCTTTATTGCTGGCTGCTTGGAGAATACAGTTTCGACGACCGGCGGCCGGTTTCCTTCTATACCACAGGAGAGCCCGCTGTTTATGTCATGCAGATCTACAATGAACGGTCGGGTACCGGCGAAGAAATATGGGTGGATAAGCAGAAAGAAATAATTCAGAGAGTTGTAGTCAAGAATAAGGCGGGCGATCCGGTTCTTACTGTCCAGAGTGGAGATTTCACCGAGGCAAACGGCCTTTATTACCCGGGCATTGTGTCCGTGCTTGTACCTTCCGTTCGGCTCAGCCTTAATATGGCCTATAAGAAGATAGACCTGCTGGAGAACAAACCCTCTGCCGCATTTACCATCACATGCCCGCCGGGCTTTAAGCATAAGACGGTCAATTAAGAGTTCACGGTTGACCGTTCACCGTTCACCGAAAGAAGAGTTTTTGTAATTGGAGGCTTTCGCAGAACTCCATGACCGGGCTGAATCGTGCTCGTGCTCAGTCCGCCTCTGGCGGATAATCGGAAAGTGGAGAAAACGACACAAGAAATCGATTACGATTACGATTACGAGCACGCGCACGAAAGAATATTGGAATTTTGCAAGAGGCTCACTGTTTTCAGGTTTTACCGACAACCGGGAAGAGACAGCGGTGAACTGACACGATCATGCCAATCTGTTTCGTCGTGGACAAAATGCTGGGTAAGCTTTCCAAGTGGCTTCGCATTTTGGGGATTGATACGGTTTATCTGAATAATCCTTCCCTGCCCGAAATTAAGGCTCAGATAGAAAAAGGCAGGGTCTTCCTGACGCGCAATCGAAAGATCCTGAATCAAGTCGAAGGCGGGGTATTTATCTCCGCGGACAGAGTCGAGGACCAGCTCGATGAGCTCGTCAGAGGTGGTCATATCAGTTACAGGGCCGGCGACTGGTTCAGTCGCTGTATTCTCTGCAATGCGCCCTTGAGGAACGCCTCCAGAGAAGACGTGGACGGGCGTGTTCCCGAATTTATCCGCCAGACATCCCCCTCATTTTCCATCTGTCCTGTTTGCGGCAAAATCTACTGGCCCGGAAATCACCTCTCCCGGATGAGGGAGAAGATTTCTACACTCAAAAAAAATCCCTGCCGGGGCAGACGGCAGGGATTTCAAGATGGTGGAGGCGGCGAGAGTCGAACTCGCGTCCGGAAATACTCCATCCAAGCATCTACATACATAGTCTGAGATTCAAGCTTCGTCGCCCCGGTTCCACCCCAGACACGCAACCGGAAGACTAGCCCGCATTTGTTTCGCCCTCTTTTAGCAGGCGGTTAAAGAGAAGCTATCCTGCTTTGTCGACGCCCTGGCTGATCTCGCAGGAAAAGATCAGAAGGACGCTGGCCGTCTAAGCGGCCAGTGCGTATTCGCAGTTGTCTGCTTTTATTGTTTCCTGTTTGATTAACGAGCCAACAGGACCTCGGCATGCAGCTTGAATTTATATACCCCCGTCGAAACCGGTGCGCCCCCCTTAAGTATTAATGCTTTCGTCTTGTTTCTATTTCCCGCTCTTCATCTTTCTTCTTCAAGCTTTCTCTCTTGTCGTAAAGCTTCTTGCCTTTGGCCAAAGCCAATTCCACTTTTGCCCAGCTATCCTTAAAATAGACTTTTGTCGGGATCAGCGAATACCCTTTTTCTTTCACTTTCCCGGCGAGTCTTTTGATCTCCTGCCGGTGCATAAGAACCTTTCTCCTGCGCTTCGGATCCAACGTCTCGTGATGGGAATAAGGATAAGGGCTTATGTGCATATTATATAAAACAATCTCATTATCAATTATTCTGGCATAAGCATCCGTCAGGCTGGCCTTGCTCTGGCGCAGAGACTTCACTTCGCTCCCGGTAAGAACGATGCCCCCCTCGTATCTCTCAGAGATGAAATATTCGTATTGCGCTTTCTTATTCTGACAGATCACTTTGCCGGCCAACTCCTGAACCCTTTTTTAATGATATTAATATAATACATTCTGTCCAAAACACAATTCTTAACCTGAATCAAGGATTTTTTGTCGAACTAAACGTCATGGAGGATGGGCCGTTCGCTGTCTTTTGGGGTTCCTCGACTCTACCCTACCGTAAGAAACAGTATTTGCAGCCGTGACGACTTGTGTCCGACACCTTCCTGATTCACTTTTCGGCAGAAACCGTTCTTTAGGAAACAAAGCTGGTGGGAACGCGGGCTTTTGGGCCTCAAGCACATTGCCCGTGCCTTTATGGCAACGTTATTGACAACCTCCTCAAAGTCAATTAGATTGACGTTAAAACAAAGCCTTGCAGGTAGTCCCGGTGATACTGGGTATTCGAGTCGCGCCAAGGGTCAGCCGAACCGAGTTCTGAAGAACCATAGTGTTATATAGACTTCCAGATAAAGCTTTTGGGTGCGTTATCGGTCCGGGATGTACGAACAGGTACTATCCCCTCCCTGCTGCCTTCCCAAAAACATTATCTGAAAGTCTAACCAAACATATTTGAAATTTTAAGAGGACAATCGGAGATGACTAATTCCAGCTCCATAGCCCGCCGAAGCCGCGGAGAAACACCGATCACAGCAACGTCAGATGACCAATCAACAAGTCGTTGATTTGTTGGCAGCTTGATGAAATGTTAGAGATAAATTCTCACATTCATCGGCCTAGAATCTATAGATATGTATGCTTCTTCCGTGGCCGGAGCGGTGAATTAAATATGTGGTCGCTTTTGCGATCCCCTGGGATACTTTCGGACTTAATCAGCAACCAGAAAACACTCCCTTTCGGGTCAAGGAGCCAAAGCGTGAGAGACGAGAGAAAAAAACGGTTAGTCCTATTTCGATGGTACTGTATCCTGGTGATTTCTTTCCTTATTACAGGTGAGATAGCTTTGGGCAGAGTGGATGCCAAGACTGCCAAGGCCCCCGATTTCTCGTTGAGCAATACCAGCGGCGGGACCACAAAACTGAGTACCCTGCGGGGCAAGGTGGTCCTGGTCAACTTCTGGGCTACCTGGTGTCCGCCGTGCAGGGCGGAAATTCCAGCGCTGGTGAGTACCTATGAGAAATTTAGAGAAAGAGGATTTGTCATCCTCGGTATCGCGTTAGATGACGTAAAGAGTCCCGCGGATCAGAGAAATCTCACAAATTTCGTAAAGAGAGCGCGAATCACCTATCCGGTGTTAGTGGGCAACGATGCAGTTGTCCGGGATTACGGGAGCATTTTTGCCGTTCCCACCAGCTTTCTGATCGATGCGAATGGGGAGATAGTAAGGAAGTACGTAGGCTTCCTGGAAGGGAAAAGGCTGGAAGCCGACCTTCTCCCGCTTTTGAAACGCTGAGGTGCAATCACTCGCGCATGGTGGCAATGATACGATTCGGCTTTAAGAAGAGGTCCAGTGCATCTCTTATGTCATTCAAAACTATCTTACTATTCTGGACGGCCTGACTTGCAGCGCCTTCTCGGCCGATAATGCAGATGCTTATCGCGGCTTCCCGCAACATCAGTACATCGTTCCGTCCATTGCCGATGGCTGCCGTTGCATCTCTTCCCAGTCGGGTAATAAACTCCAGTTTCTGAAAATCCCCGCAATCGGGGCAGAGCTTCTCGATAACTATGTCCATGGCTTGACCATAGAAGAGCGTATCCGCAGTCTGGTGTGTATCTGCGGTCAGAATATACACGTTCATCTTTTTGGCCACCTCAACGAGCCTTTCTTCGACGCCGTCCAGCATCTTTCCATCCAGGGCAAGCGTACCATTGAGGTCCAAAACGACATTCTTCAGGACGTAGCTTCCACCGCAAGGCAGGTCGATATCAATCCCTTTTTTATTCATTTCCTGTCCTCCCTGTGCTGTGAGGAGAGCCTCTTGCAAAAGTCCCGTCTTTACTTCGTGCTCTTACTCGTTAATCAACGTTCGGGTTGCGAGTTGCGCGTTACGAGTTAACATCATAAAAACCCTTCATTTCTCTGGTTCCGCGTTTTGAGTCTTCTTAACCCGAAACCCGGAACTCGGAACACGAAACAGAGTTTTGCAAGAGCCTCAGGAGATAAGTATATCGATAAAGGATTCAGTGGCAGGCGAAAGAGTTCGATTCCGCAAGACAGCCACGTAAAACTGACGCCACAAATCGATACCCTTTACTCTGAGTCCATTGAGAATGCCTGCTTTCAAATCATCCTCAACTGCCCGGCGGGAAAGTATGGAAATTCCTAATCCGGCCTTTATTGCCTGGCGTATGGCTTCCGTACTTCCTATTTCAGCCGCTACGTTCAAGTTCTCGGCTTCAGTGCCCGACCGGCCAAGGAATCCGAGGCTGGACATTCTTGTACCGGAACCCGGCTCACGTAATATAAAAGGCTCTCGCTTCAACTCCTCAACTTCGATTGAATCCCGTGCGGCCCATCTATGCCCCGCGGGTACGATCACCAGCATTTCGTCCCGCACAAACGGGCGAAAGCTGAGTTTGTCATTGTCCAGCCCGGCGCCAATGACGCCCGCCTCAATTGTTCCGGTGAGAATTTTTTCAACAATCCCCATGGTGTCGGAGAGAACGAGGTGCACATATATGTCCGGGTTCGTCTTCTTGAATAACCCGATAAATCCGGGGAGGATGTAAGTCCCGGGGATAGTGCTGGCTCCGATTACGAGTTCGCCCTTCACCCGGCCCAGAAAGAGCTCAAGCTCACGTTGAGCATCGGCGCGAAGCTTCAGTATCTGTTTCGCGTAAGTATAGAGTATTTCCCCCGCTTTCGTCGGTACGATCGTCTTCCCCAGACGATCAAAGAGGCGTGTACGGAGATATTGCTCTAAAGCCTGAATGTGCCCGCTGACCGTAGGCTGGGTCAGGAATACAGATTCTGCAGCCTTGGAAAAGCTCCTGAGCTCCATAACCTGGCAGAATACTTCAAGCTGCCGGAGATCAAACATGAAGCGACCCGAAATCTCGTCAGATTTATAGACTTCCAGACAAAGCTTTTGGGTGCGTTATCGGTCGGGGATATACGAACAGGTACTATCCCCTCCCTGCTGCCTTCCCAAAAACATTATCTGAAAGTCTATAGTTAGGGTCTCGGAATAACTTGAGCATTCTGAGCGCCGATCCATCCCGTCCGGCTGCGTTGCTCGTCGGTTGCATACTCACGGGTATGCGCCCTCCTCGCGCCTTGCCGGACGGGTGCCTCAGCACTCAGAATTGCACAACTTACTCCGTGACAGACCCTTAGTTTCCATCCGGAAACCGACAGCTTCCCGATGAAAACCAGTCAAGCCCTTCCGAATGGAATCTGCAGGCACAATAACTGCAAATCATTACCCCTGCAACACATTTCCCGGACGGGTATGCCACCAGGGAATAAATAGACAAACAAACGGATTTATCAGGCCCTTGGTATAGGTCCACGCAAACAGGTATCCACGAAGGGCCGTAGTGTCCTTCCTTCGTGTTTGCAGTCGCACGCCTCCGGTTGACGTCGGGTGCCGGAGATATAGCCGGTGCAGTTCGCAGGCCTAAGGATGCGTTACGAAATAACTGTGACATCTTGCTAGTCTTTTGGGCCGTATTCTGCGTTGCTTAAGGGGTCACATACTTCAGTATGCTCGCCCCTTAAGCAGCCTTGAATACAGCCCAAAATCCGGCGCAATCCTGTAAC
>JAZDGK010000235.1:0-10556 GCA_043806955.1 Pseudomonadota bacterium
GGCAGTTATTATCTCGAGCAGATACCGATCAGCGTGATCGAAAGAATAGAGGTTATCAGAGGTCCGGGATCAGTCCTGTACGGAACAAACGCCTTTGCCGGTGTTATTAACGTAATCACGAAGAACGGCCGGGATTTCCAGGAAGGACGGGTTTCGCTCAAATCCGGTTCCAACGATCTCCGGGACGGCAGCATGGTCTATGGGACGGCAACAAGTGATTTCGATTTTCTTATTGGAGGAAATTACAGGAATTCAAGCGGATATGACTTCCACGTACCCAGGGATGAGGCAGGGAATTCCGGCACGATTCCTTATGAGGATGACTACGGCAGCGTATTTGCCAGTTGCAAATACGGGGACACTGCGGTAAGGGCCATGTTCTTCCGAAACGAAAAGGATAAGTTCGGTATTACCCCGGTCCTTGCCGGTACCGGGGAAAGAGAGCTCACCGGCTGGGATCTGGACGTCGGCTATGAAAAAGAGATAGCAGACGGGATCGGTTTCAACGCATATGCCTGGTACGATTACCTGGAAAAAGAAGAACAGTTGGAGCACTATCCACCTTCAGGCTCAGGCGTTCACGAATACCAGGAATATGCCGGCCACAAATGGGGAACAGAGTTACAAATGGATTACAGATTCAATGAGGATGTCAGTCTCCTGGGCGGTCTGGTCTATGAGGGATTTCTGGCGAAGCCCTATCTGTTCGTCAATTCTCAAACCGGCATAACCGACGCCGGCGCCAGTCCGTATGCTGACAATAAGAACTTTTGGGATCTGTCTCCCTACCTTCAGGTCGATTGGAAGCCCTTTGCCAGACTGGGCCTGGTAGCCGGCCTGAGATACGATTACAACAGTGACACCGGCTCAAACGTCTCACCAAGAGGCGGGGCCATCTATGAAATCGCAGAGGATACCCTCTTCGCAAAAGCCCTCTACGGCCAGGCATACAGGTCTCCGAGCGTATTTGAAAAGCACGTCCGTACGCCCAATGTCCTTATGGGCAATGCCAATCTCGATCCGGAACGGGTTTCCACCTTTGATTTGGGTATCGAGTATCTGACCCGCAGCCACAGGATTGGAATCAACTACTTCTTCCTGAATACCGAGGACATGATCACCAGAAATAAAACCGTACCCGCCGGGCAGGACGGTTGCACAAGGACCACCCCACAGTACGGAAATGCCGAAGGTGTAAAGATACAAGGATTCGAGGCCGAAATAAAAGGATCGCCTTTCGGCGGTCTCAGCTATTTCTGGAATGTCTCGTACAAATTCGACGATGAAGATAAAACAACAAGTGATGATATCCTCTACATGGAAAGCTGGGTATCGAGCCTGGGTATTAACTGGCAGGTCCTTCCGAATCTGGAGCTCGGCAATTTCCTCAACTATGTCGGAGAGAGAAAAGGCAAGCTGAGCCAGGCTCAGGGCGGCGCCGAGACCGATGTCGACCCTTATCTCCTCTGGAATCTCAAGGCCGGCATAAAGCCAAGCAAAGAGATCGAACTGTCTTTAATCATTAATAATCTTTTAAATACCTCCTATACGTATCCTGAGTACGTAAGACGAAACATAACGGAAATCCCAGGCGGCCCGGGTAGAGAATTCCTTGGAGAGATGGTCTACAGCTTCTAGGAGGAAGGGCGCCTGATGGCCAAAAAAAGAGAATACCTGCGTCTCAGGGATGCCTTCTTCTTTCTATTTCTTCTCTGCGTCGTTTGCAAAGCCTCGGCGGCTGATGTGGCCATCGTCGGAAACAGCAATACCCCCCCCTGCAATGAGGCGATCAAAGGCTTTATCGACAGGACCAATGCAAGAATCACCCAGTATGATCTGGACAAAGAGGACAACAGGCAGAGGATCATAGCCGACATAAAGGCAAAAAGGCCTCACCTCATATTTGCGCTTGGGACCGATGCCGCCACGTTTGTTTCCGGACATGTAAAAGACATTCCCATCGTATTTGCGTTGGTATCGCGACCGGAAAAGTACGGGCTGACGGGCGGCAATATTACCGGTGTCAGTCTGAATATCTCTTCAAGGACCCAGTTTGAGGTCCTGAAAGAAGTCCTGCCTCGCGCGCGAAGAATCGGCGTTATTCATAACCCGGAGGAATCTGCCTATTCCGTAAAAAAAGCCGCGGGAGAGGCTCATTCTCTGGGCTTACAATTGATTCAGGTGCCGGTTGAATCGGAAAAAGAAATCCCGCAGGCCCTGAGAGCCATAAAAGACCAAATAGACGTTCTCTGGATGACAACAGATCAGGCCGTTATGATACGCCACTCCATTGAGCACATCATAATGTTCACGATCAAGAACAACATCCCTCTGATGGCTTTCTCGCCGCGCTTTGTGGAAGGAGGGGCGTTGTGTGCTTTGGCCAGTGACTACAGGGATATCGGGTGTCAGGCTGCAGGTCTGGCCGGTCAAATACTGTCCGGGAAACGGCCCGACGAACTCCCTGTTGTTTCGCCCAGAAAGACCAAACTGATACTGAATCTAAAGACCGCTAAGCTTCTCGGTCTTAATCTGTCCCTCAGGCATCTCGAGAAAAAGGCGGAGATAGAGACGTACCAATAGAGGCTCTTGCAAAACTCTGTTTCGTGTTCCGAGTTGCGTGTTTCGCGGAACCAGAAAAATGAAAGCGTTTTTTATGATGTTAACCCGTAACCCGTAACTCGCAACACGTAACACGTAACACGCGACGCGAAACAGGAGCGAATATGAAGACTCGTGACGGGTCCAAGAACATGCGACTAGGCTTACGAATGAAATTCGTGGGCTCGATAACTGTGGTATTGGTCTTCATTGCCGGTATCAATATGGCGTTTCTGTCGAGCAGGCAAAAGGCATTTCTCACCAAAGAGTCTGTGCAACACGGTCTCTCGCTGATCAAGAAAATGGCAGGAGATAGTGAATACGGTCTGGTCACCCAGGATGAGGTCATCCTGTCACAGGTCATTAAGCCCTTTAAGAACGAGCACGATGTGGCCTACGTTAGAATAATGGATCAAACCGGCCGGGTTTTGGCCGGCTATTCACAAGGCGGATTAAAAGCTCCCCCCATACCGAGCAAGGCAACCGGCGCCAACTACCGCTTTCTGAAGAGTCCATCCGACGTAATCGACTATGCTGCGCCTGTATATATTTCGGCTGAAAAGAATGCGGAAGAGACTGATTGGCTTATTGAAGAGGGAATGCCGCACTCCAAAAACGAACCGGTAAAGAACAACAAACGCCTGCTTGGCTTTGTAAACGTCGGTCTTTCTCTGAAAGAAACCCTTTCCCATGTGGCCTATCTGCGAAACCAGAATATCGTGACCATAGGACTGGCTTCAGGGCTGCTGGGCCTCATCCTCTGCCTCCTCTTAACGTATTTCGTCATAAAGCCCATCCGCAAATTTGCTTCCAGTGCAGAGGCCATTGCTGCCGGGGATCTCAATCAGCAGGTCATAGTCGCAGCGAACGATGAGATAGGCGACCTGGCCGATGCTTTCAATAAAATGACATCCGATCTTCAGAAGACTACCGTATCCAAAGATTACGTGGACAGCATTATAAGCAGCATGCTTCACTCCATGATAGTGGTGAATACGCAATCAGGAATCTCGACCGTGAATCCGGCCACCTCTGAGCTCCTCGGATATGAAAAGGAAGAATTAATCGGCGAGTCCTTATGGAAGTTGCTTGACAGGGAAACGTCTCCCGATCTGGAGAAGATACGCCTTGAAGGTTTCGAAAATGCCGAACACTGGAAAAAGGCACAGGACCGGGAACTCTGTGATGCAGGATTAATCTGCGATGCGGAGTACCGCGCAAAAGACGGTCTCAGTATCCCGGTAAAACTCGGTATTTCCCCTGTCTTTGACAAGCACGGAAATGTGCGGGGCATTGTCCTGGTTGCGCAGGACATGCGGGAGATCAATAGACTTATAGCGGACCTGGAGCGTTCAAGAGAGGCGGCTGATGCGGCCAATCGGGCCAAAAGCGAATTCCTTGCAAATATGAGCCATGAGATTCGGACTCCCATGAACGGAATCATGGGCATGTCGGAACTTGCCTTGGGCACCGAACTCAACTCCGAACAACGGGAATACATTTCAACCATACTGAGCAGCGCTGATTCGCTCATGCGCATACTGAACGACATCCTTGATTTCTCGAAGATTGAAGCCGGAAAGCTGAACCTCGAAGTAATGGACTTTGATCTCAGGGAGACAGTGGAAGATGTGGCTGTGGCTATGGCGGCAAAAACGGCGCAGAAAGGTCTGGAGCTGGCCTGTTTCGTTGATCGAGATACCCCTGTCCTCCTGTCGGGCGATCCGGTGCGGCTGCGCCAGGTCCTCTCCAATCTGGTAGGGAATGCCATCAAATTCACCCCGGAAGGAGACATCAATATCCGGGTTGAACTGAAGGAAGACCGAGGGGAAGAGGCCCTTATTCTCTTTTCGGTCACGGACACCGGAATCGGAATATCGGCCGACAAACAAGCGTCAATCTTTGAAAAATTTGTCCAGGCGGATGGGTCGACTACTCGCAAGTATGGTGGAACGGGGCTGGGGTTGGCCATTTCCCGGCAGCTCGTGGAAATGATGAGAGGAGAGATCGGGGTTGAAAGTGTCTCAAGTCAGGGAAGCCGTTTCTGGTTTACCTCCGTGCTCAAAAAACAGAAAGACAAGTCTTTTCTCCTGGAAATACCACGCGAGATCCAGGGACTCCGAGTGCTCGTGGTAGATGATAACTCCACAAACAGGATTGTCTTGAGCAGCATGCTCCAGTCTTTCGGCTGTCGTCCCGCCGTGGTGGAGAGCGGCCCGGAGGCGATAAAGCTGCTCAAGAATGCCGCTCATAGTGAAGATGCTTTCCGTCTGGTCTTACTGGACATGCAGATGCCGGAAATGGATGGGGTTGAAACAGCGCATTTAATCAAGGGCGATCCGGATATCCGCGAGGTACAAATCATCGTAGTGACGTCGGTCGGCGCAGGAGGAGAAGCGTCTCTATTCACGGCGCTCGGTTGCACGGGTTATCTTATCAAGCCGATAAGACAATCGCAGCTCTTCAATGCGATTACAGACGCACTCTTCACTAAGAAAGTTGCAGGCATCACAAAAGCTTCGATGGAAAGAGCGCCTGTTCATCATGTGCCGGTCCAGGATAACAGCGGGGAAGAAGCCGCCCGCCTGCTCCTGGTGGAGGATCATCCTGTTAACCAGAAGGTGGCCGTAGCCATGATGAGGAGATCAGGTTATGCAGTAGACGTGGCGAATGACGGACAGGAAGCTCTGGATGTCGTTTTCAGCGCCCGCTACGATATCGTCTTCATGGATATTCAAATGCCCGTTATGGACGGCATGGAAGCCACACATGCCATTCGTACGAGGGAAAAGGAAACGGGCGGGCATCAAATAATTGTGGCCATGACTGCGCATGCCATGGCCGGAGATCGCGAAAAATGCCTGGAAGCAGGTATGGACGATTACGTGTCCAAGCCGATCAAAGAGCCCGATCTCTTGAGTATGATCAGGAAATGGACCGGTCATCGGGTTTCTGAGATTGTCAAACCTGCCGGCACAGCGGCAAAATTCGAAGATTGTCATGCGATCCCTGTTGACTTGACCGCGGCAATGGAGAGATTCAGTGATGACAGGGCATTCTTTGTGGAGGTCCTCAACGGATTCATAGAAACCACGTCCAAACAGATCAAAAATCTTTCCGAGGCCATAAGCTCCGGGAATGCAGACGTAGTCCGCCGTGAAAGCCATAGCATCAAAGGCGCCGCACGCACCCTTTCCGCTGACCCGCTTGCCGAACAGGCATTTCGCATAGAAATGATGGGAAGAGATAATACTCTCACCGAAGCGGACGCCGCGCTGAAGGGATTGATGGCTGAATTTGAACGTCTCTCCAGCTTTACGGTGCAATTTACAGAGAGACAAATGGAAGTGGATTCGCATGAACAGGCATAAGGGATCCGGAAAATGCTGGTATACCGTGCATAGGTCAATTCCCAATATCGAATGTCCAATGCTCAATGTCCAAGGGACCCTCTCCTGATTGGAAATTGGTCATTGAGCATTGAACATTGGACATTGATCCTAAAATGGTATGTTGGAAACTTCTAGGTCCATAAGCGCCTGTCGCAATACTGCGCGCTGGATCGAGTATCGAGGCGCCCCGTACGACAAAGGTCTTTTTCGGTGAACGGTCAACGGCTCCTAACTGACCATCTCTATCAAAATATCAACGGCATTTTTATCAAGTTTCCCTGCCTGGGCCTCCTCACGCAGAATACTGAGGGCTTTTTCTTTCGGCATGCCTTTCCTGTACGGACGGTCCGTTATCAGGGCGTCGTAAATATCCGCTATAGCCATAATCCGGCTTACCGGAGAGAGTTCGTCTCCCTTTAAGCCGTCCGGGTATCCGCTTCCATCCAGTTTCTCATGATGATGGCGGATCACCTCCAATGCAGGCCCGAGAGTCTTTTTCAAAGGCAGGCAGATCTTGTATCCCACGTCGGAGTGGCTTTTCATTATTTCCCACTCTTTCGCATCCAGTGGCCCTGGTTTGTTGAGAATACTCGCAGGAATAGCGATCTTCCCGATGTCGTGCAGGATGCCCCCCAGTTTCATCGCCTCCAGCTCTCTACCGGACAACCCGATCCGCTTCCCCAAATCCATGGCCATATCGGAAACACGCTGAATATGCCCCTGCGTGTAAACATCTTTGGCCTCTACAATATTTGCCAAAGAGATCAGAATATTCTCTATGCTCGTCAAGTTACTGTTCAGTGTCTTGACCGAAATAAGAGATTTCGTCCTGGCCAGTAGTTCGGTCCTGTTGACCGGTTTGGTGAGAAAATCGTCGGCCCCGGCCTCTATTCCTTCCAGCTTTGCATCCTTCTCTTCGAGGGCAGTCATCAGTATCACCGGTATAAGACGGGTTGTCTCACCCCCTTTCAGGCGGCGGCATGTTTCATACCCATCCATACCCGGCATCATGACGTCCAGGAGCACGAGGTCTATTTCTACTTTATTCACTATGTATAGTGCCTCTTCCCCGCCGGAAGCCGTGTAGACGTCATAATTCAGGGGAAGCAGCATATGCTTAAGCACCTTGATTATGAATTCCTGATCATCTACCACCAGGACCTTCGGTCTATGACTGTCAGCAGGTATCTCCTCCTTGGCATAATGGAATATTCTGTTCTTGCCTCGGATTTTGGCCTGGAACAAGGCTTCGTGAGCCTTCTTCAGCAGGCCTTCTCTGTTTGAGGCATCCTTTGGAAACGAGACAATACCCGCGCTGACCGTCGGGGTCCCGCCGTATTTTTCTTCAACTATCTCCCTGATACGCTCAATGGAGGGAAACTGGCCATCAGACCGGGCAAGAATGACTGCGAAGGTATCACTTCCGAATCTTGCGGCAAGATCGGACTCCCGGACGTTACCCTTGATTAGTTCGCCTATCTCTCTTAAGACTCTGTCCCCGTAAACCGGACCGAATTTCTTATTATATGTTCCGTATGAATCGAGATTTATCAGGGCAAGGGTAAACGGTTCCGAATACCTCTGCGCCCTTTTTATTTCCCACTCCAGACAGGTTTGAAAGAAACCGTGGTTGAACAGGCCGGTAAGCCCGTCCGTGAACGGCGCGTGGGTCTCCTTTTCATATTCCTGCTGCAGGGAGCAGTCTATACCGCCGTCTTTTTGTGCGTTTCCAGTGGATAAATCCATAGCTTCTAGATCGGAATCCTGCTGGAAAACTTAAGAAAAAATGAGGCTGCAAGGGCACATGTGGAATCCGGACGTATTATGAGCCTGTCGGACCCAGAATGATCTATTGCTGTTACCCAAATCCGCCGCCAAATTTGACTTAGTTTGCGAAAATGCCCGATTTGTGACGGCGGATTGACCACAGACGATGGACGATAGACCACGAAAACACATCGTCAATGGTCCGTGGTCCATGGTCAATCCACCGCCCCGTGTGCCCGATTTGACTGTATCTGACTGAACGGTTTCGAAAACCAAAGACGAGTAGGCGGTGGATTTGGGTGTTACATTAACCTTTTGCAGTTCCATGAAGGCAGTGTATAATCCTCCGGAAAGACTCACGACATGCGGGAGGACTGTTTATGGATGGTTTTTTGGCGCCCAAAGAGAATATTACCAGAGAACGTGTCAAGGAGATCATTAAGAACAAAGAGTTTTCCTTTATGGAGGAAAAAATCGTTCTCGAAGGAATAGAGGGAGACAATCTCGTGTTCAAAATCTCTCTCTTGCTCGATTACAAAAGACAGATCATATACATCGAGGAAAAAGACCGTATAGTGATTCCTTACAAGGAATTCAACGTGGAAAACTGGGGGGATGGAGTGAGAAAGATAGCGGATATTCTGTAGCTGCCACGGATTGGGTTGTGGGCGATTCAATTGCGGATTTCGGATTTCGGATTGCGGATTTCGGATTGAAAAGAATCACATGGAGGAATATCCGAGATCCTTTTCTCCCTGAGTTCCCGATTGATTCAAAGATTTCGGGTTACGGGTTCCCGGTTTCCTCGTTTCCCAACGTCACACCTTTTTCCATTCCGCAATCCGCAATCCGAAATCCGCAATCAGTCTACCCCCCGATCTGAGACATCTGACGGTGGCAGCTCAAGAAATGATCGGTTGCAGGCCCGGTATGGCTTGGGGGTTTCCTTTTTACGGCTTCCTTTAAGAAACTCAAGACATCATCATCCCCTATATCCGACCGCAGAGCCTTTTTCAAATCGAGCTCGTCATCCGAAAAGAGACACATTCTTAGACGTCCATCGGGCGTAATACGCATCCTGTTACAAGAGTTGCAGAAACTATTGCTTACCGGAGTTATTAGACCGACCTCCCCCGCACCTCCGGACAGCTTGTAGACTACCGCCGGTCCTGCATTCTCCTTTTTGGGGATCTGTATCAAATCTCCCGTTCTTCGTAAGCGCTGCAGAACCTCGTCCCCGGGGAAATATCGCTCTTTGCTCCATCGGCTGCCGCAGCCGATGGGCATGAACTCTATGAACCGCACCTGAAATGGGTATTCCCTGGCCAGTCTGACAAAAGACTCTATCTCATCGTCATTTATTCCTTTCATGACGACGACGTTGATCTTGACTGTCATATCCCTCGCGGTCAGGGCCCTTTGAATGCCTTTCCAGACTTCGCCCCAGCAAGGCTGAGAAGTTATCTCCTTGTATTTCGCAGGATCAAGGGTATCCAGGCTCACATTGACTTTCCTGATTCCTGCCCCATAAATCCCGTCGAACATTTCCGCCAGCAAAACTCCGTTCGTAGTCAGGCCGATTTCTTCCAGTCCGTCCACACGGCCCAGCATATCCAGAAAGCTGACAACACCCCGGCGAAAAAGCGGCTCGCCCCCGGTAATCCGAACTTTCTTAATTCCGTGTGAGGAAGAGACTCTTACAATCCTTAACAATTCTTCGTATCGCAGTATCTCACTATGGGAACTTTTCCTTGCCCCGGCCAAAGGCATGCAATACCTGCAGTACAGATTACAGCGATCCGTAATCGAGAGCCGGAGATAACTGATTTGCCTGCCAAAGCTATCAATAAACATATTATCTGGTCAGGGAAGGTGCGAATCTTGGGAAAGGATTTTCTGACTTCCTAAATCGATCGCGTGAAGGACGAAAAAAATCTTTGTGAGATTTGCACTTAACATCTTGTATTTTGCACTGATCAGGTCTCATCCGTGCTGCTCGGTAGAGTTATTGTTACGCAAATACCGACTCCCAGGTCACCGGATATATCCAGTCTTCCCCTGTGAGCCTTTGCGATCTGTTCGGCGATGGTCAATCCCAGCCCGACTCCGTACGTCTTGGTGGTGAAAAAAGGCTGACGGGCCCTGTCGAAGCTCTCTTTGGGCATTCCCACCCCGGTATCGCATATCTCAACCTCTGCATGCCCGGAAACAAACCGGGTCTTTACGGTGAGCGTGCCGCCATTCGGCATGGCATCGATTGAGTTCCTGCAGATATTAATCACGGCCTGTTTGATTTGATCCCCGTCAAGGTCCATATCGGGCATATCCGGGAAAAAATCCGGCACGACCTGGACACTCGTTTTTTCGAATTGAGCTTCAAGGGCGTTGAGACACGAAAACACGATATCATTAAGGTTGATCCTTCTGGGATTCACCTGGGGATACTGAATGAAATTGAAGATCTGCGCCAAGATCTCCTCCAGGCGTTTTATTTCCTTAACGATGCTGTCCAGGTGCTTGCTGTGCTTCTCTTCCTTTGTATGCCGCTGAATAAACCTTGCCAGCCCCCCTATCGAGGCCAAGGGGTTTCTCATCTCATGTGCTATCTGAGCCGCCATCTCAC
Source organism: Pseudomonadota bacterium (assembly GCA_043806955.1). Lineage (GTDB taxonomy): Bacteria > Desulfobacterota > QYQD01 > QYQD01 > JAZDGK01 > JAZDGK01. The sequence goes on from JAZDGK010000235.1 coordinate 10,384, forward strand.
CGAGTGCCGATAATCGCTCCGCCCGTATGAGAAGGTCGCGGCTTTCTTTCAGCTCTTTGTTTGTAGACTCGAGCATCGCGAGCTTACTTGCCAGTTCCGAATACAGTTCACTCTTTTCAATGGCAAGACTTGCCTGGTTCGCAAACAGTTCCATTGCGGAGATGTCTTCTTCT